>JAKFWE010000212.1 GCA_021732895.1 Allobosea sp.
ACAATGCCCACCGGCCGCACACGAGCCTTGGCGGCCTTACCCCCAACGAGTTTGCAACCCGGTCCAGGACGGACCACATCGAGAACAGAGTCCAGTTATGAACGAGGGTAAATAGGGGGCAACGTCAGCGGCAAAAGCACGGCCAGCGGCTTGGCGGTGAGCCGAATGCAAATCGTTAACCGGCGCCAACTCTGCCTCTGGAAAGCAGACCGCGTCTCCTACTGCTCGTGCGAAGGTAAACAGGTAAGACGCTTTGGTTTCCTGAGGACCGGAATGGCTTCTCAGATGGATGTGGAGACCATTGGCCTGATCATGTCGAAGTGCACGGATTCCATCGATTTTCTTGGCAATCTCGTAAGCTGGGCTGGCTCCCAGGCTTTTCGCCAAATCCCTGAACGACCGGTATCGGTGCTGCAGTCCGATTCCAAAAGCCTTTCGCATCGCTCGAGCCCTGCGATATCCCAGTGACCATGCCTTCTCGGACGGGCGCACAGGTGCGTGTGCCTGCGCCTGCTTGGCAATGTCCTTCAGCTCTGGAACATGAGATTTATAACGCGAGCGGCATTTCACATGCTCGACCCAATCGACCAGCTTTGTTTTTTCGACATGGCGCGCGCCGGCAATGAATTCGATCAGCGCTTCGTTTTGAAATAGGTTTTCCGACTGCTGTATCGCGGCGGCTGACATCTCATCGATCGCGTACGGATCGAGACCTAAGGCACCAGCTGCCTCGCAAAATTGTGCTTCGTCGCTTTCGCGCGATGAGCGGACCCTCGCCCAACGCAATGTCGCGCTGGTGTCGGAGATGCCGCAGCGCTCCAAGCGGCCTAATATCTCATTCATCAGGTCATCAAGAATGGTCTCGGCATCTCGCCGTGACATCGTTTCGCCGGCACCTGCCCAGAAGCGCACACCTTCATTTTGATATGAATGCTGGTCAGCATACACATCGAAAGCCGCCCCATCAAAAGACATCCGGATATCAGGGACCAAAAAGCCACTTCGGAAGCGCATGAGAGACACCGTACGATCACGGCCGCCGAACAGTGTCCACCAGTCATGCGCCAACCCATGGGCAATGCCGTAAAGGGCGATCGTCACATAGTCGGCGGCCCGCTCGCCTGCGAAATGGGTCGTGACGTTTTGACCGCTCAGCCATAGGCGCAAATCTGCGACCGTAGCCCTCTCCTCGGGGGCAGCGTTGACGGCCTCATCGATCCAGTCAGCCGAAAATTTCAACTCGCTCCGCCTCCTCGATCGGCCAACCTTTATATTGGCCGAGAACGCCATTCAAACAGAACCCGAACCAGAGCTGATGCTGCGCGTCACGATACCAAATATGCTTTGGAAAATCCTTGTCAGCCTCATAATAACGGAATTGACCCGATTGCAGGGCTTTTTGCACCCAGTCGGTCGCAATGTCGCGCTCCGCAGCCGTGTATTTTGGACATATTGTCGTCATCTGCCGGCCCGGCCGGTGCGCTTGGCCGTCTGGGCCGACATAGGCCTTTGGCAAGCCGCCCCACCATGCCCGCGCTTTGTGTTCGCAGCTTCCCACATAGCGCGCCTTCTCAATGAGGACGTCGGAGAGCGGACGACGCATCGGAATCTGTTTTGGCCGAGGCATTGACCCAATTTATCAGTTCTGCGCCGTTGCTGACAGCACCCTCTTTCGGAATCCGCACCGAGGTTGCCCAAAAGGGCTCCAGCGTCTATGTGCAGCGCAGCGAAATTCAGATTCCTCATGAGCGGGCTGCGCCGGCCGGGTCTCCACCCCGCCGGCCTGTGGCCATGAACAAGGCCCTCATCCGCATGTCCATGCGCAACATCGCCATCATCGCCCATGTCGACCATGGCAAGACCACGCTCGTCGACAAGCTGCTGCAGCAGTCGGGCACCTATCGCGACAACCAGCGCATCATCGAGCGCGTGATGGATTCCAACGAGCTCGAGAAGGAGCGCGGCATCACCATCCTCGCCAAGGCGACTTCGGTCGTCTGGAAGGACACGCGCATCAACATCGTCGATACGCCGGGCCACGCGGATTTCGGCGGCGAGGTCGAGCGCATCCTGAACATGGTCGATTCGGCGATCGTGCTGGTCGATGCGGCGGAAGGCCCGATGCCGCAGACCAAGTTCGTGGTCTCCAAGGCGCTGAAGCTCGGCCTTCGCCCGATCGTGGCGATCAACAAGGTCGACAAGCCCGACGCCCGCGTCACCGAAGTCATCAACGAGGTGTTCGACCTGTTCGCGGCGCTCGACGCCAATGACGAGCAGCTCGATTTCCCGATCCTTTACGGCTCGGGCAAGCAGGGCTGGATGGCGCATGATCCGGCCGGCCCGCAGGATCAGGGCCTCGCCCCGATGTACGACCTGATCCTCTCGCATGTGCCCGAGCCGCGCATCGAGGAGGGCCCGTTCCGGATGCTCGGCACCCTGCTGGAGGCTAACCCCTATCTCGGCCGCATCATCACCGGCCGCGTCGTCTCGGGTTCCGCCAAACCCAACCAGACCATCAAGGTGCTCTCCGGCGACGGCTCGCTCGTCGAGAACGGCCGCATCACGAAGATCCTCGCCTTCCGCGGGCTGGAGCGCACGCCGATCGAGGAAGCGATCCCCGGCGACATCGTCTCCATTGCCGGCCTGGTGAAGGGCTCCGTCGCCGACACCTTCTGCGATCCCAGCGTCGAGACCCCGATCAAGGCCCAGCCGATCGACCCGCCGACCGTCTCGATGACCTTCATGGTCAATGATTCGCCGCTGGCCGGCACCGAGGGCGACAAGGTCACCACCCGCGTCATCCGCGACCGCCTGTTCAAGGAGGCCGAGGGCAATGTCGCGCTGAAGATCGAGGAATCGACCGACAAGGACAGCTACATCGTCTCGGGCCGTGGCGAGTTGCAGCTCGCCATCCTGATCGAGACGATGCGGCGCGAAGGCTTCGAACTCGGCGTCTCGCGTCCGCGCGTGGTGCTGCGGCGCGACGAGAATGGCGGCCTGCTGGAGCCGGTCGAGGAGGTCATCATCGACGTCGACGAGGAGCATTCCGGCGTCGTCGTGCAGAAGATGTCCGAGCGCAAGGCCGACATGCTGGAGATGCGCCCCTCGGGCGGCAACCGCCTGCGGCTCGTCTTCCACGCCCCGACGCGCGGGCTGATCGGCTATCAGGGCGAACTTTTGACCGACACGCGCGGCACCGCGATCATGAACCGGCTGTTCCACGCCTATCTGCCCTACAAGGGCGAGATCGGCGGACGCCGCAACGGCGTGCTGATCGCGATGGAGACCGGCGAGGCCGTCGCCTATGCGCTGTGGAACCTCGAGGATCGCGGCCCGATGATGATCGAGCCCGGCTGGAAGGTCTATCAGGGCATGATCGTCGGCGAGCACACCCGCGAGAACGATCTCGAAGTGAACGTGCTCAAGGGCAAGAAGCTCACCAACATCCGCACGACGTCGAAGGACGAGGCGGTGCGCCTGACGCCGCCGATCCGGATGACGCTCGAGCGTTCCCTCGCCTGGATCGACGACGACGAGCTGGTCGAGGTGACGCCGAAGTCGATCCGCCTGCGCAAGGGCGTGCTCGATCCCAATGAGCGCAAGCGCTCGCAGAAGATGAAACAGGACGTCGCCTGAGCGCTCCGCGCGCCCGCGACCTCGCGGGTGCGCGCCGGGGATTGCGCTTCCGATTCCGCGCATGCGAACCTGAATCGTGCGCCGCATCCGGCGCCGTTTCCCGGATCGACCCCGTTCATGGCCTCCAGACGCATCCGGATCGCCGTCGATATCGGCGGCACCTTCACCGATCTGGAATGCCTCGACGAGGCGACGGGCGCGGCATGGAGCTTCAAAACGCCGACGACGCCGGAAGACCCGTCGATCGGGCTGATGAACGCGGTGACCGGCGCGGCCGGGCGCTTCGGCTTTTCGCTCGACGACGTCTCCTTCCTGGTCCACGGCACCACGATCGCGACCAACGCGGTGCTGACGCGCGACCTGCCCGAGGGCGCGCTGATCACCACGGCGGGGTTCGAGGACGTGCTCGAGATCGGCCGCCATGCGCGCACGAACATCTACCGGCTCAAGCCGGAGCCGCGCACGCTGCTGATCCCGCGCCGGCGGCGCTTCGGCGTCAGCGAACGCATCGGGCCGGCGGGCGAGGTTCTGAGGCCGCTGGATCCGGACAGCGTGGCGAGCGTCGTCGAAAAGGTCGCCGCCTCTGGCGCGCGCGCCTGCGCCATCGCCCTGATCAACGGATTCGCCAACCCGGCCCATGAGATCGCCTTGCGCGAGGCGCTGGCGGCGCGCGCGCCCGGCCTCGCGATTTCCTGCTCGCACGAGGTCTCGCCGGAAATCCGCGAGTTCGAGCGCATCTCGACGACGGTGCTGAACGCGCTGCTGATGCCGGTGGTGGAAACCTATGTCGAGGCGCTGCTGGCCCGCATCACGGCGCAGGGCCTGAAAGCGCCGCTCTACCTGGTGCAGTCCAACGGTGGAGCGACGACGCCGCGCGCGGCGGCGCTGGCCCCGGTCAAGCTGCTGCTCTCGGGACCGTCCGGCGGCGTGCTGGCGGCCGAGCGCGTCGCGAGCAGGCTCGGCTTTCCCGATGTCGTCGGCGTCGACATGGGCGGCACGAGCTACGACGTCGCGGTGATCCGGGGCGGCGTCCGGGCCGTGGTCGGGCAGGGCGAGATCGACGGGCTGCCGGTGCGCGTGCCGATGGTCGACATGCGCACGATCGGTGCCGGCGGCGGCTCGATCGCCTCGCTCGACGCCTCGGGCCGGCTGCATGTCGGCCCACGCAGCGCCGGCGCGCGGCCGGGTCCGGTCTGCTACGGCCGGGGCGGCACGGAGCCGACCGTGACCGACGTCAACCTGGTTCTCGGCCGTCTCGACGCCGCGAGCTTCCTCGGCGGCGAATTCGCGCTCGATGTCGAAGGCGCGCGCGCAGCGCTCGATGAATGCGTGGCGCGCCCGCTCGGGCTCGACCGCGACGCGGCGGCGGCCGGCGTGCTCGCCGTCGTCACAGCGCGGCTGGCCGGGGCGATCAAGCTCTCGTTGTTCGAGCGCGGGCTCGATCCCCGGGCCTTCGCGCTGATGTCCTTCGGCGGGGCGGGCGGGCTCCATGCCGTCGAGGTGGCGGAGGAGCTCGGCATGAAGAGCGTGATCTTCCCCCGGGATCCCTCGACCTTCTCGGCCCATGGCATCCTGCAATCGGACATCGTGCATGACCGCGCCCGCACCAGGATCGTCACGCTCGAGCCCGGCGCGTCGGAAGCGGTCGCGGCGCTGGCGCGCGAGCTGCTCGCCGAAGGCGCGGCGCTGCTCGAGGCCGACGGGCTGCCGGCCGGGGCGCGGGCGCTCGAACTCGCGGCCGACCTGCGCTATCGCGGCCAGGCGTTCGAGCTGATGGTTCCGATCACCGGCGACGAACTCGACGAGGCCGGCCTCGCGGCCTTGCGCGAGCGCTTCCACGCCCTGCACCGCCAGCGCTTCTCCTTCGACGACCGCGCCGAGCAGATCGAACTGGTGACGCTGCGGCTTTCGGCCATCGGCCGGCTCGGCGGCATGGCGACGCCGCATGCGCCGCAGCGCGGCGGCGACCGGCCGGCCCGGAGCCGCGCCGTGCATCTCGGCGGCGGCTGGATCGACGCGCCCGTGCTCCAGCAGGCGGAGCTGCCGGCCGGGACCGTGCTCGATGGGCCAGCGGTGATCGAACAGCCCTACACGACGCTGCTGCTGCCGCCAGGCTGGCGGATGAGAGTGGCGGCTTCGGGCGACCTCGTGGCGACGAGAGAGCCGGCGGCGCAGGAGCAAGTTTGATGAGCCGGGTCGATCCCGTCCTTCTCGAAATCGTCTCGCACGCGCTGGTCTCGGCCGCCGAGGAGATGTCGATCACGGTCTGGCGCACCAGCCGCTCGACCACGGTGCGCGAGCTACTCGATTACTCGACCGCCGTGTTCGACGGGCAGGGCCGCAACATCGCCCAGGCGGCGCGCATGCCGGTTCATCTCAACTCGATGGAGCTGTGCCTGAACGAGATCGTCGCGCGCCACCTGCCGCTCGACGACTGGCGCGAGGGCGACGTCGTCGTCACCAACGACCCCTACAGCGGCGGCCAGCATCTGCCCGATTTCATCGCCTTCAAGCCGGTCTTCCTCGACGGCGCGCGCATCGCCATCGCCTGCGTCCTGATCCACCATGTCGATGTCGGCGGCGGCGCGGCCGGGGGCTACAACGCCCGGGCGGTCGAGGTCTTCCAGGAGGGCCTGCGCCTGCCGCCGGTCAGGATCGTGCGCGCCGGCGCGATGCAGGACGATCTCTTCGCCACGATCCTGCAGAACGTGCGCGAGCCCGAGACCTTCCGCGGCGACTTCCTCAGCCAGATTGCGGCGCTGGAGGTCGGCGCGCGGGCGCTGCGCGAGCTGGCGGCGCGCCATGGCGCGGGCATGCTGGCGCAGGTCGGCGACGCCCTGCTCGACCATGCCGAGGCGGCGATGCGCTCTGCGCTCTTCGCCCTGCCGGACGGCGTCTATTCCGCCGAGGATTTCGTCGACGGCGACGGCATGGCGGAGGGCCGCAAGCGCATCGCCGCGACGCTGACGATCGCGGGCGACGCCGTCTCCGTCGATTTCACCGGCTCCTCGCCGCAGGCGGCAGGCCCGATCAACGCGACGATGGCGACGACGAAATCGGCGGTCTACTACGCCGTGATCGCGGCTTCGGGCATCGAGACGACCGGCAACGCCGGCTGCTACCGGCCGATCACGGTGAGCGCGCCGGAAGGCTCGCTGGTCAACGCGGCCTTTCCCGCCCCGGTCTCGATGCGGATGCTGACCGGCCATCGCATCGCCACCGCCGTGCTGAAGGCCTTCGCGCTAGCCGTGCCCGAGCGGATTCCGGCCTCGTATTACGGCGTCACCTTCAACCACGCCGTCAACATCCGCCACGCCGACGGGCGAAGGCAGGTCTATTTCGACGCCGAGATCGGCGGCTGGGGCGGCCATCCCGAGGCGGACGGCGCGTCGGGGCTCTCGGCCGGCTTCCACAACGGCCAGAACACGCCGATCGAGATGATCGAGGCGATCTTCCCGCTGCGTTTCGAGCGCTATGCGCTGCTGCCGGATTCGGGCGGGGCGGGGCGGATGCGCGGCGGGCTCGGGCTGGTGCGCGAATGGCGCTTCATCGCCGAGCACGGCCTGCTCAACGCGTCCTTCGACGCCTTCGAGTCGCGCCCCTACGGACTTGCCGGCGGCGAGCCGGGGCGGGGCGGCCGGCTTTGCGTCATTCGGGACGGGGTCGTCACCGAGCTGGAGGCCAAGACGATCGGCTTTCCGCTGCAGGCCGGCGACATCGTGCGCATGGAGACGCCGGGCGGCGGCGGCCATGGCCCGGCGGCCGAGCGCGACCCGGCGGCGATCGCAGCCGATCGCGCCGATGGCTACGTCGCATCCAGCTAGCCCGCCGCGAGGCGCGCGTTGACCAGGTCGGTGACGAGCATGCAGCCTGGCGCATGCGTGATCGCGAAGGGCGTTCGCGCGGCGGTGATCACTGCTTGCGGCGTCACCCCGCAGGCCCAGAACACCGGAATCTCGTCGTCCGCGACGGCGACCGCGTCTCCGTAGTCCGGGGCGTCGAGATCGGCGATCCCGATCAGGTCCGGTCGCCCGAGATGGACCGGCGCACCGTGGACGGCGGGATAACGCGAGGTGATCTGGATCGCGCGGACCGCGTCGGCCGGGCGGAACGGCCGCATCGACACAACCAGCGGCCCGGCGAACGGCCCCGCCGGCTCGCAGGCGAGAGATGTGCGATACATCGGCACGTTGCGGCCGGCCTCGACATGGCGAACCGTCAGACCGTCCGCGACCAGCGCCTCCTCGAACGAGAACGAACAGCCGAGCGCGAAGGTCACGAGATCGCTCCGCCACAGCGCCTCGATATCCTGCGCCTCCTCGACGAGATTTCCGTCGCGCCAGATCCGGTAGGCCGGCAGGTCGCGGGCGACGTCGAGATCCCCGCCCAGGCGCGGCATGGTTCTCCGCCCGGGCTCGGAGACGTCCAGCACCGGGCAAGGCTTGGGATTGCGCATGCAGAACCGGAGGAAATCCGTCGCTTCGGCAGCCGGCAAGATCACCAGATTGGCCTGGACGAAGCCGCACGCCAGTCCCGCGGTCTGACCACGCAGCTGGCCATTCCGGGCCGCCAGCCTGACTGCTTCGCCGCTCCGCAATTCGATCGGCGACATGGCGCATCCTCCCGCCGGCCCGAGGATCGCCGACGCGGCCACAAGAACCGGGAAGCCCGACGCGGTCCAATCTTGCTTCGCGATCACGATGGATAAAGGATGTTTATCCGATGGAGCGAAACATGCAGGACTTCAAGACGCTGGAGACCTTCGTCGCGGTGGCGACGCTCGGCGGCTTTCGCGCCGCGGCCGAACGCCTCAACACGACTCAGCCCGCGGTCTCCCAGCGCATCGCCCAGCTCGAACACCGTTATGGCGCGCGGCTTCTGGAGCAGACCAGCCGCGTCGTGACCCTGACCGAGAAGGGACGCGAGTTTCTCGCTTACGCCGAGCGCATC
>JAKFWE010000475.1 GCA_021732895.1 Allobosea sp.
GCTGGAAGGAGTGGAGCCTGGTGCTCAAGGATTTTGCCGATATCAACACCGTATCGGCGGCGATCTCGCCCGATGGCGGCGTCATCGCGGCGCTGGGCAACGACAAGGTCGTCCGGCTGTGGGACGCCGCCTCGGGCAGGCTCGCGCGAACCGTGAAGGGAGGCCTCGCCGGCGGGATCGCAATCTCGCCGGGCGGCCAGAACATGGCCGTCGCCGACAGCGGCGCCGTCAGGATCATGGACCTCGCCAGCGGCCGCCTGATCAGGACGATCGCCGCCCATGCCGGCCCCGCGAACGACGTTCTGATCTCGGCGCTGCTCTACGATCGGGACGGCCAATCGCTGGCCACGCGCGCCGGGGCCAAGGACATCAAGATCTGGAACGCTGCGGATGGCCGCCTGCTGAGGACGCTCCGCGGCAACTCCGATGGCTATCCGGTCGCCTACTCGGCTGACGGAGGGATGATCGCGGCCGGCAATATCGACGGCACCATCCGGGTCTGGAATTCGGCCGGGGCGATCGTGAACACGTTCAAGGCGCATTCCAACAACGTCAACGCGCTGAGTTTTTCCGGTGACGGAAAAGAGATCATTTCACTGGGAGCCGAGAAGGCGATCACCGTCACCAACATCGCGTCCGGAAAGTCCAGCAAGCGGGATCCGGGTCATCCGGGCCTTCTCAGCGCGATCGCGTTGACGAATTCAAACGGCGAATACGCTATATTGGGCGATGAAACGAAGGGTGTTTTTGTTAACAAAGTCTTTAATTCCACTACAGATTCAAAGATAAACTTCTATTCGGCGGATCATAAATTGATCTATTCGAGCAAAATCCCCCTTGAGAGTCACTCCAACATCGGGGTCATGCAGGGAAAGCCCATCATGATCGCCTCGGGACCCACGATTTCGGTGTTGCAGCTTTCGACCGGGAAGCGGCTTGCCGCGTTGTATATCCTTCCGAAGGGCGAGACCGCCATCCGCTGGAGCGACGGCATGATCACTGCTTCGCCGGACGCCGCGCGCCATCTGTCACTGCAGAAGGGCACGCAAACCGTGGCGCTGCCGCCCGGCTATCTCGACGCCCATCGCGCCGAGCCGGGGCGGGCTTTCGTCCCCGCGAACTGAGCGTCCGCCGGCTCAGAGACGCTCCCAAACATACCTGATACCCAGCCTGTCCAACGCGCCGCGCCACAGGCTCGCCGCCTGCTCCAGCCGCGCCGGCTCGTAGACGCCCTGGACCTGATGGATGCGCAGGCCCCAGCCCTCGCCGCCGCCGTCGCGCCAGGTCTTGCCGAGCAGGGCCTGGAGGCGCTCGGGCGCACGCGTCGCCGCGCCCGCGCCGAAGAAGCTGAACTGCGGCGAGTTCTGCAGCATGTCGGAAACCAGCACCACGGCCTTGTCCCCGGCGGGAACGCGGTTCTCTCGGCGGGTCAGCACGTCGCCCAAGGCTTCGGCGATCGGCGACTGATTGCCCTTGCCCGGCTGCGCCAGCGACGCCATCGCGTCATCGAGCGGGCGGCCGAATTTCTCGACACATTTGACGTAGTCGCGCCGCGGGTTGCCGATCAGTTCGCTGGTCGTCCGGCCGGGATTGCACAGTGAGATCAGCGGCGGGAAGCCCGGCTCGAAGACGTCGTTGAAGACGTAGATCGAAAGCAGCCTGTCGGCCGGAAGCGCATCGCCGAGTTGCTTGACCAGCCGCTTCAGCCGGTCGGCCTGGATCGGGCTCCAGGGGTCGCTCTTGTCGACGAGCACCAGGGTGTGGCCGATCGCGCCGGTCTCCAGGCACAGCGTCTCGGCGTCGCGCGGCGGCCCGCGCAGAAGCGTCGGCGCGGCGAAGAACCCGCCCAGCGCCACGGCCGCCACGACCGAACCGACGATCGCCCAGCTCTCGCTCTTCATCGCCCAGACACGCTTCCGTCGATTCCACGCATGGACGTCTCCATCGGGCCAGTCAGCGTCCGGGGTCAAGCGGAAGACCTCTCCCGCGCGCAAACCTATGGCCGGGCAATTGCGGCCCGGTCGAGGCGCTGTCCGGGTCGGTTCGTCGCGAGCCAGACGACATGGCGCGCGCCGGCCCGGCCGCGATGGGCGCGCACGACATGCGTCTCGACCGTGAACCCTGCCTGCCGCAGCCTCGCGGTGAAAGCCCGATCCGGCCCCTGCGACCAGACCGCGAGCACGCCGCCGGGCCTGAGCGCCGCGCGTGCGGCGGCGAGCCCGGCCGCGTCGTAGAGCCTGTCATTGGCCGGGACGGTCAGCCCTTCGGGGCCGTTGTCGACATCGAGCAGGATGGCGTCGTAGCGCGTCGGCCCGCACGCGATCAGCGATGCGACGTCGGCTTCGATCAGCCTCACCCTGGGGTCTTCGAGACAGCCGGCGAAAAGCGCGGCCATCGGGCCGCGCGCCCAGGCGATGACCGCCGGAACCAGCTCTGCGACCTCGACCTGGGCTCGCGCGCCGAGCGCGCCCAGCGCCGCGCGCAGGGTGAAGCCCATGCCGAGGCCGCCGATCAGGATGGTGGGCGCGGCCGGCAGGCGCGCGCAGGCCAGCGTCGCCAGCGCCTCCTCCGAGCCGCTCAGGCGGCTGTTCATCAGTTCGTTGGCGCCGAGCATGATCGAGAATTCGTCGCCGCGCCGCTTCAGCCGGAGCGAGCCGCCATCGGGCAGGGTCGCGGTGTCGAGCAGGGACCAGGGGATCATGCGGGGGTCCGGCGCGGTCCGCGCCCGGCCGCTGCGGCGGCGCGACGGGATAGAGGGAACGGCTCGGGAATCGAGTGCCGGCCCCTGCTTGCCCGCCCGGCCGCAGCATTGCAACGTTTCCCTCGACAGCGGCCTCGCGGAAGCCGCCCCTGGCGTCGAACCGCCGCGCCGGCCGCCCGCGAATTCGCGCCGCCGCCGCCGAACGCAACGGGCGGAATGCGTCACGCAACCGCCCCAGCCGACTTGCAAGCGTCATTAAATCAATAAAAACAATATCTTATACTGCCAGTTGTTTATGCGGCGGCGCTTACAAAAGCTGCATCGGCCCACTTGCGGCCAGACGCCAACATCGCCCAATCTGCAAACACTCGCCGGACCCGGAAATTTGCAGCGCCCGGCTGGCCCAACCTTGAGGGAGGCACCATGAAAGGTTTCGTTCGTTTTCTCGCCGCGGCCGCCTTGTCGGTCGTCGGCGCATCCGGCGCCCTGGCGCAGGCCAAGGAGTGGAAGGAGGTGCGGATCGGCACCGAGGGCGCTTATCCGCCCTACAACAACCTCAACGCCAAGAAGGAGCTCGAGGGCTTCGAGATCGACTACGCCAACCTGCTCTGCGAGCGGATGAAGGTGAAATGCACCTGGGTGGTGCAGGACTGGGACGGCATCATCCCGGCGCTTCTCGCCAGCAAATACGACATCATCATCGCCGGCATGAACGCCACCGACGAGCGCAAGAAGCAGGTCGATTTCACCGCCGTCTACAACAAGACGCCGATCTGGATGATCGGCCCGAAGGCGACCAAGGGCAACGACATCACGCCGGCCGCGCTGAAGGGCAAGGCCGTCGGCGCGCAGGGCTCGACCATCCACGCCAATTATCTCGAGAAATTCTACAAGGATTCGACGCCGCGCCTCTACCAGACGCAGGAAGAGGCCAATCTCGACCTGATCAACGGCCGGCTCGACTACATCGTCGCCGACGCGCTCGCTCTCTCCGATTTCCTGAACGGCAAGGGCAAGGATTGCTGCAGGCTCATCGCCGAGGTGCCGCGCGACGCCGCGATCCACGGGCCAGGCGTCGCAGGCGCCGTCCGCAAGGCCGACACCGCGCTCAAGGCCCTGTTCGACAAGGCGATCGCCGAGACGATCGCCGACGGCTCGAACAAGAAGCTCGAGGAGAAGTGGTTCAAGCTGGCGGCCACCAACTGAACACCCGACAGGTCGCCCGCCGGCGCCGCGCCGGCGGGTCTCTCCAGCGATAGGCCGCGATGTTCGACAAGCTCGCTTTGCTCGGCTTCGGCGAAGGCGGCTGGGGCCTCGCTTTGCTCCAGGGCGCGGGCATCACGATTTCGATCGCGCTCGCGACTCTGCCTTTCGGCCTGCTGCTCGGCCTGCTCGTCGCGCTCGGCAAGCGCTCGGAGAACGTGGTCTCGCGCTGGCTCGCCACGGTCTACACCACGGTCTTCCGGGGCGTGCCGGAGCTGCTGACGCTCTACATCATCTATTTCGGCGTGCAGATCCTCCTGCAGCGCTTCTGGGAATGGAGCGGGCTGCCGGGCTCGTTCTCCATGCCGCCCTTCGTCGCCGGCATGGTGGCGCTCGGCGTCGTGCTCTCGGCCTTTTCCAGCGAGGTCTGGGTCGGCGCGCTGAACTCGATCCAGAAGGGCCAGCGCGAGGCCGCCGCCGCGCTCGGCCTCAGTAAGGCGCAGGCCTTCCGCTTCATCGTCTTCCCCCAGCTCATCCGCGTGGCGCTGCCCGGGCTGGGCAACAACTGGATGGTGCTGCTGAAGGAGACCTCGCTGGTCTCGGTCATCACCCTCCCCGACATCATGTTCATCACCACGCGCGCCAACGTCGCGACGAAGGAGCCGTTCCTGTTCTTCGGCGCGGCGATGCTGATCTATTTCTGCTTTTCGCTGATCTCGGCCTGGGGCATCGGCAGGCTCGAGCGGCGCTCCAGTCGCGGTTTTGCCGCTTTCGGGGGGGCGACGCGATGAGATGGTGCGAATATCCGGGCCACTGGGTCGGCAGCGAGGTCTTCCAGAACTATGGCTGCCGCATGTTCAGCGGCCTCTGGGTGACGTTCGAGCTGGTGGCGATTTCGGTGTCGCTGGGCTTTGCGCTCGCGCTCGGCCTCGCGATCGCGCGGCTCTACGGGCCGCGTTGGGCGCAGGGCGCGATCAACGGCTACACCACCTTCTTTCGCGGCACGCCGCTGCTCTGCCAGCTCTTCCTGGTCTATTACGGGCTCGGCCAGTTCCGCATCTTCTGGCAGGACATCGGCCTGTGGTGGCTGTTTCGCGAGCCGTTCTACTGCGCGCTGCTGACCTTCACCGTCAACACTGCAGCCTATCAGGCCGAGATCCTGCGCGGCGCCATCCAGTCGATCCCGCGTGGCCAGTTCGAGGGCGCGCTGGCTCTCGGCCTGCATCGCTGGGCGACCCTGCGCCATGTCGTCATGCCGCAGGCGATGATCCTGGCGCTGCGCCCGCTCGGCAACGAGCTGATCGTGATGATCAAGTCGAGCGCCATCGCCTCGCTGGTGACGCTGTTCGACCTGATGGGCGCGACGCGGCTCGCCTTCGCGCGCTCCTTCGACCTGACGATCTACCTCTACGCCGCGCTGATCTATCTCGTGCTGGTGGAAATCATCCGGCGCGTCTGGGACAGGCTGGAGCTCAGGCTGACGCGGCACATGGCGCTGCGCTGAAAGCGCGATCGCCCGCCTGAGCACGTTTTTCCGGCGCCGCCACGCCTGCGTGGTGAAGCTGCTTGTCGCGGGGCCGGCTTCCCTACACCGCATCACCGCGCTAAAGCCGCGACGAGCATCCAGGAAAGTCAGCGGAGCAAAACGATGACCAAAGTCGCCTTCATCGGCCTCGGCGTCATGGGCTATCCCATGGCCGGCCATCTCAAGGCCAAGGGCCACGAGGTCACGGTCTACAACCGCAATCCCGACAAGGCGGCCAAATGGGTGGCGCAGCACGCCGGCGTCTCGGCGCCGACGCCCGCCGATGCGGCGAAGGGCCAGGAGATCGTCTTCTGCTGCGTCGGCAACGACGACGATCTGCGCTCGGTGACCCTGGCTGAGAGCGGGGCCTTCGCCGGCATGGAAAAGGGCGCGATCTTCGTCGATCACACCACGGCGTCCGCCGGCGTGGCGCGCGAGCTCGACGCGGCGGCCATCGCAGGCGGCTTCGGCTTCATCGACGCGCCGGTCTCGGGCGGACAGGCCGGCGCCGAGAACGGCGTGCTGACCGTGATGTGCGGCGGCGATCAGGCGGTCTATGCCCGCGCCGAGCCGGTGATCGGCTCCTTCGCACGGATGTGCAAGCTGATGGGCCCGGCCGGTTCCGGCCAGCTCACCAAGATGGTCAACCAGATCTGCATCGCCGGCCTCGTCCAGGGCCTGTCGGAGGGCATCCATTTCGCCAAGCGCGCCGGGCTCGACGTCGAGGCCATGCTGGAGGTGATCTCGAAGGGCGCGGCCGGCTCCTGGCAGATGGAGAACCGCGGCAAGACGATGAACGCCAACAAGTTCGATTTCGGCTTCGCCGTCGACTGGATGCGCAAGGATCTCGGCATCGTGCTGGAGGAGGCCCGTCGCAACGGCGCGCAGGTGCCGGTCACTGCGCTCGTCGATCAGTTTTACGCCGAGGTCCAGAAAATGGGCGGCCGGCGCTGGGACACGTCCAGCCTGATCGCGCGGCTGGAGGATTGAGGCGCGCAGCCGCCCGCAGCCGTTGAAGCCGGAGCTCCGCTCCGGAAAATCATCGGCTTTCCTCGCCACCCAGGGCCATTCGACTGGCGGCCGCGTCTGCGGCTATGGCCGGACCGTTTCGCAGACACATCGCTGCACGCGGGCAAGCCCCGCCGCCTGCGGCGGGGCGTTCGGGGCGATGAGCGGCAGCAGCAACATCAACTGCGAGATCAACGACAGTTGCGTCATGGAGCTTTCGCCGGAGCGCGCCTGCCAAACGGCCAGCCATCGACAGGAGTTCGTCAACGCGTCGGTCGGGCGCGGCGGCGCCAATGTCGAAACGCGCGTCTGCATCCAGACCGCGGGAGGGCGCTGCTCGCTCAGCGGCTCGAGCGACTATGTCAGCCGCGATGAATCACACGCGGATCGCCGACCCCATTTCCGGATGGCCTCCTCGGCCTGCGTCATTCGCAGCGGCCGTCGCCTGTCGCGTCCGGGCTGTCCGCCATCAGGCTTCTCACCTCGCGGCGCAGCGCCGGCAGCAACTCTTCGTCGAACCACGGATTGCGCTTAAGCCAGGCGTTGTTGCGCCAGGATGGATGCGGCAGCGGCAGCACGCGCGGACGCCCGGGCCGCGCGAGGATCTCCCGCCAGTTCGCCACGGTCGCGGAGAGCCCGGCGCCGGCGGCCGCGCCGAGATGCCAGCGCTGCGCGTAGAGGCCGATGGCCAGCACCAGCTCGACGCGCGGCAGCGCAGAAAAGATCCGCGCGCGCCAGAGCGGCGCGCATTCGCGGCGCGGCGGCAGGTCGCCGCCCTTCGAGTCGAGGCCGGGGAAGCAATGGCCCATCGGCACGATGGCGAGCCTGCGCTCGTCGTAGAACGGAGCCTCGTCGAGCCCGAGCCAGCCACGCAACCGAACTCCGGAGGGATCGGTGAAGGGCGTGCCGCTGGCGTGGACGCGCGTGCCCGGCGCCTGTCCGGCGATGCAGAGCCTCGCGGTCGCGGAGGCGCGGATCACCGGGCGCGGCTCGTGGGGCAGCGCCGGGAGGAATGCCGGCGTGTCGCGGCAGACGCGGCAGGCGCGCAGTTCGGCGAGCACGACGTCGAGCCCCTCACACGCGCTCATCGCCTGGCGTAGCGCCGCCGCGTCATCGCCGGCGCCTTCGAGATCAGGCCGTCGCAATACCACGGTTCGCCGCCGTCGCTGTGCCTGCGCGGATTGCCCGGCTCCACCGTCGCCAGCGCGTTGATCAGGCCGTTCGAGGCATTGCGCAGGACATAAAGCCGGTCGCTCAGCTCGACCGTGAAGCAATGCACCGTGCGCTCGGTCTGCGGGCCGTAATAATAGCAGACCTGGTCTTCCCTGGTGGTCCAGCAGGCGTCCTTGTTGGGCTGCCAGCCATTATGCCCGAGGGCGCGCCCGTCGGCCTCGTGCATCTCGGTGAAAAAGCCGCCGCCGGTATAGCGTCCGCTGACGGTGTTGCCCTCGAAGGCGCGCCTGATCGCCTCGCCGTTCAGGCGCTCGGCCGCCATGCACGGAACGGCCGCCAGGGCCGCGATGAGGAGGGCGGCGAACCGCATCAGGCCGTCCAACTCGGCCGGGCCGAGAGTTCGCCATGCCAGCGCCGGACATGGACGAAATCCTCGGGCAGCGGAATCCGCGAGGGCCGCATGAAGTCGATCGCGACGCCGGCCGTGATGTCGGCCACGGTCAGGGATTCGCCGCAGACGAAGCGGTTGGCGGCCAGTTGCAGCTCGAGCAGCATCAACTGGTCGTCGATCATCTCGCGGCTGGCCTGCGCCCATTCGGGCACCTGCTCCTCCAGCTCCGCCATCGAGGGGTGGCCGTGGCGGAACACGGCGGCGACGCTCGAGAACAGGCCGAGCTCGACGCGCCGGTTCCACATCTCGATCAGCGCCTGCTCGCGCGCATCGCCGCCGAAGAGAGCGGGCGTTGGATTGAGCGTCTCGATATAGCGGCAGATCGCGATCGTCTCGGCCAGCGCCGTGCAGTCGTCGAGAACCAGCACGGGGATGCGCCTGAGCGGATTGATCCGGACGAATTCCGGCGTCAGATGCTCCCTCGCCGCGATGTCGATCTGCACGGTCGGCGGCAGGGGCAGGCCCTTCTCGGCGAA
>JAKFWE010000436.1 GCA_021732895.1 Allobosea sp.
AGATCCATCAGCCGGCGCGGGTGCATTGGGGCCGCCACGACCCGATCCTGAAATCGGCCTGGGCCTCGTTCGTGCCTGAGCATTTCGACGAGGTGGAGGTGAGCTTCTGCGAGAGCGCCGGGCATTTCGTGCATGTCGAGGCGCCGGACGAGGCGGCGAGGGTCTTCGCCGAGGTTTTCGGAGCGGCCTGAGCGCCTGATCGTGCCGCGATGGCGCACCGCCGTTGCCGCGCAGGCGCCGCCGGCGCCATCGCGGCCCGGCGCCGCTCCTCGAAACCGGGCCGGCGCCTGGGCGGCCAAAGCGGGAACCCGACGAATCAAGCGATTCGTGCCCGGTTCGTTCGCGACCGGTCCCGAATGTTAACCCGCCTCGTCGCCGCCTCTCGTTTCCCGGCAGGAAAGCCTTAAGTTGGTTTGGGTCGGGCGCCGGCGGCGAGGTTCACGTCCGGCGCGAGCAAGGGCTGGTCATGTCGCGGGTGCGATTCAAGATATGGTGGCGTGTGAGGCTTTGGCCTCGACATCTTGCCGGGAACGAATCCCGATTCCGCGCGAGTCAGCGATTCGGGCCTGCTTCGTTCGAGACTCGTTCCATCGCTTAACGTCGCCGCCGCGTCCTGGCTCAGGACGGGACTTCCGCGATGGAGGTCCCGTCGGGGCGGGCGCGCCGGCAGGATATGATTGGTCGCGTTCTTGATCGCTCCCCGCGCCTTGCCCCGCTCCGTCCGCGCCAATGGCGTGAGCGCGGTCCTGGGACCGACCAACACGGGCAAGACCCATCTCGCGATCGAGCGCATGGTCGCCTATCCGACGGGCATGATCGGCCTGCCGCTGCGTCTGCTGGCGCGCGAGGTCTATCAGCGCGTCGTCGAGAAAGCCGGGGTCGAGGCGGTCGCGCTCGTCACCGGCGAGGAAAAGATCAAGCCGGCGCGCCCGCGCTTCTGGGTCTGCACCGTCGAGGCGATGCCGCGCGACCTCGCGGTCGATTTCGTCGCGATCGACGAGATCCAGCTCGCCGCCGATCTCGACCGCGGCCATGTCTTCACCGACCGGCTCCTGAACCGGCGCGGCCGCGCCGAGACCATGCTGATCGGAGCGGGCACGATGCGCCCGCTGATCGAGCAGCTCATGCCCGGCGTGCATGTCGTGACGCGGCCGCGCCTGTCGCAACTCCTCTTCGCCGGCGACCGCAAGATCACGAGGCTGCCGCCGCGCTCGGCCATCGTCGCCTTTTCGGTCGAGGAGGTCTACGCCATCGCCGAGCTGATCCGCCGGCAGAAGGGCGGGGCCGCCGTGGTGCTCGGGGCGCTCTCGCCGCGCACCCGCAACGCGCAGGTCGAGATCTACCAGTCGGGCGACGTCGATTATCTCGTCGCCACCGACGCGATCGGCATGGGGCTCAATCTCGACGTCGATCATATCGCTTTCGCCGCCGACAAGAAATTCGACGGCCACCAGTTCCGCAAGCTCAACCCGGCTGAGTTCGGCCAGATCGCCGGGCGCGCCGGACGGCATCTGCGCGACGGGACCTTCGGCACGAGCGGGCGCTGCCCGCCCTTCGAGGCCGAGCTGGTCGAGGCGATCGAGGACCATCGCTTCGAGCCGGTCAGGCAGTTGCAGTGGCGCAACAGCGATCTCGACCAGCGCTCGGTGCAGGGCCTGCTCGATACGCTGAACCTGCAGCCGGGCGAGCCGGGACTGACCCGCGCGCTGATCGCAGAAGACCAGACGACGCTGGAAATCCTGGCGCGCGACGCGGACATCAGGGCGCTGGCGCAGGGGCGGCCGGCGGTGGAGCGGCTCTGGGAGGTCTGCGGGCTGCCCGACTATCGCAAGATCGCGCCGCAGCAGCATGCCGATCTGGCGACCACGCTCTATCTGCGCCTGATGCGGCACGACCGCCTCGATCCGGGCTGGTTCCAGACGCAGCTCGCGACGCTCGACCGCACCGATGGCGAGATCGACACGCTCTCGGCCAGGATCGCGCAGGTCAGGACCTGGACCTTCGTGGCGAACCGTCCGGACTGGTTGCCCGATCCGGAGCATTGGCAGGGGGTGGCGCGTCTAGTAGAGGACAAGCTGTCGGACGCTTTGCACGAGAGGCTCGCCAGCCGTTTCGTGGATCGGCGCACGAGTGTGCTGATGCGTCGTTTGCGGGAGAATGCGATGTTGGAGGCCGAGGTCACCACGGCGGGCGACGTGCTCGTCGAGGGCCAGCACGTCGGAATGCTGCTGGGCTTCCGCTTCACCGCTGACCCGAAGGCCGGGGGGCCGGAGGCGAAGGCGCTCAACATGGCGTCGATGAAGGCGCTGGCGAGCGAGATCGAGGCGCGCGCCGCGCGCGTCGCGCTGGCGGGCGACGACGCGTTCGTGCTGTCCCATGACGGGCTGCTGCGCTGGATCGGCGAGCCGGTGGCGCGGCTCGTGGCCGGCGAAAAGGCGATTGCGCCGCGCCTGCGCCTTCTTGTTGAAGAGCACCTCAGCGGACCGGCGCGCGAGCAGGTCGAGGCCCGGCTGAACCTCTGGCTGAAGAACCATGTCACCCGTCTGCTCGGACCGCTGCAACTGCTCGAGGACGCGACGGCGCTGACCGGCATCGCGCGCGGCATCGCCTATCAGGCGGCGGAATCGCTGGGCGTGCTGGAGCGCGCCAAGGTCGGCGAGGAGATGAAGACTCTCGATCAGGAGGGGCGCGCCGCGCTGCGCAATCTCGGCATCCGCTTCGGCGCCTTCCACCTTTATGTTCCGGCCCTGCTGAAGCCGGCGCCGCGCGCGCTCGCAGCCCAGCTCTGGGCGCTCAAGCATGGCGGCCCGGACCTGACGGGGCTGGACGACATCGCCCATCTCGCAGCGTCCGGCCGCACGTCCTTCCCGGTCGACAAGGCGATTCCGAAAGGTCTCTACCGCGCCGCCGGATACCGCGTCTGTGGCGAGCGGGCCGTGCGCGTCGACATCCTGGAGCGGCTCGCCGACCTGATCCGCCCCGCCATCGCCTATCGGCCCGGCGTCTCGCAAGGGAGCCCGCCTGTCGGCGCGGCCGACCAGGACGGTTTCGTGGCGACAGGCGCCATGACGTCGCTGGTCGGCTGCTCCGGCGAGGATTTCGCCTCGATCCTGCGCTCGCTCGGCTATGTCTCGGTGAAGCGCGCCGGCCCGGCGATCACCGTGGCGCTGGCCCTGCCGCCCGAGCCGAAGGCCGGGCCAGTCGCGGCCGAACCGCCGTCCGGCGCTGACGGCGCCGCCGCGATGCCGAACGCCGTCATCGAGGCGGATTTGGCGACCGCATCGCCTGAGAACGATGGAGCGATCACGGAGCCGGCCAGGTCCGCCGAACCGGGCGATGCGCCCTCGGAAGCAGCCGCGCCCGAAACGCCGGATGCGCCGATCCTGACCGAGGACGAACTCGCGTCCGAAGCGGCGCCCGGCCCGGATGCGGCGCCAGCTTCGGATGGCGAGGCGTCGATCGAGCCCGTTCCCGCCGACATGATGTCCACGCCGGGCGTCGCGGAGCCCGACGCGCCGCTCCCGGCCGCCTCCGCCGAGCCCGAGCTGATCGAGGTCTGGCGGCCGCATCGCCATCAGGGCGGGCGCAGGCCGGAGCAGGCGGGACGCGGCTCCCGTGATGGTGCGCCGGGCGAACGCCAGCCCGGCGGACGGCGCGGCGACAGGCCCGGCCGCGGCGGGCGCCCCGACGATCGCCGGCGCGACAGCGCGCCGCCCCAGCCTGCCGTCGCGGCCGATGCCGCGCCCGCAACCGATGCCACCGCCGGCGCCCGTCCGGACCGGCCGCCGCGTCGCGACGAGCGGCCACGGCATGGCCCGCCGCGCGGCGATGGCCCGGCGAAGGGGAGCGGCGACGGCCGTGCGCAGGACGGGCGCGGAGCGCGCCCCGACTTCAAGCGCGACGGCAGGCCCGGAGGCGCGCGTCGCGATGATCGTGGCGGCGGCGAGCGTTTCCAGCAACCGGTGCGTCCGCGCCCGGCCGAGCGCGAGCCCGACCCGGATTCGCCCTTCGCCAAGCTCGCTGCGCTGAAAGCGCAGCTCGAAGGGCGAAAATCCTGACCGGCATGCGCGCGCCGACGGCCGCGCGAGTTTCGGCGGGGATGGGCTGAGCGAAAGGCGGCCGGTTGCGCGAGAATCGTCAGCGTCTCGACAAATGGCTCTGGTTCGCCCGCTTCGCGAGGAGCCGCGCCGCCGCCGTGCGGCTGATCGAGGACGGACATGTCAGGGTCGCCGGCCGCCGCGTCGACAATCCGGCCTTCGGCCTCAAGGTCGGCGACATTCTGACGCTGGCGCTCCCGCATGGGACGCCGGTTGTCAGGCTCATCGGCATGGCGGCGCGGCGCGGCCCTTTCGAGGAGGCGCAGCGACTCTATGAGCGGCTGGATCATGGCCCGCGCCCGGAACCGCCGCTTGCGGACGACGATCCGGCGGGCTAGAGGCGTCGATCGTTTGCATGCATCCGAGTTTCGAGGCGGCCGGGCGCCGGCCGGGCGGGCGGGTTCGAGGCGGGCGGCGTCCGGCCTCGCGGAATTTTGTTCTCCGGGACCGGGCTGTGGAAGGTCAGGCTACTCCGCAAGGCCCCAAATTCGGCCTTGAAAGCCTCGGCCCCGGGGTCTTTATACGGCTGGCGAGCGGATCGGGAAGGACTGAACGACATGACCTATGTGGTCACCGAGAACTGCATCAAGTGCAAATACATGGATTGCGTCGAAGTCTGTCCGGTCGATTGCTTCTACGAAGGCGAGAACATGCTCGTCATCCATCCTGACGAATGCATCGATTGCGGCGTCTGCGAGCCGGAATGCCCGGCCGAGGCGATCAAGCCCGACACCGAGCCCGGACTGGAGAGCTGGCTGCAGCTCAACACCAAATATGCCGCGAGCTGGCCCAACATCACCCAGAAGAAGGAAGCGCCGGAGGACGCGAAATCCTTCGACGGCGTCGCCGGGAAGCTCGACGCGCATTTCTCGCCGAACCCCGGCGAGGGCGACTGATCCTGCCGCCGCGGCGGATCGCCCGCTCCGTTAACCATCCCGCAGCCGGCCCGCGCCGCGACGCGGCGATTCCGCGTTTACCTTTGATTCGGCGTGTTTTTTGTGTTATGTCCGAGACATAGTCGAATTCGTTCCGCTTGCCCCTGCGAGGTTTCACGAACGGGGCGTCCCCAAGGATGACGAAGGCCTGAGCGTCCGGGAGATGGCCCGGGTGCATGGGCGTT
The DNA here is from genome assembly GCA_021732895.1 of Allobosea sp. GTDB lineage: Bacteria > Pseudomonadota > Alphaproteobacteria > Rhizobiales > Beijerinckiaceae > Allobosea. The sequence continues at coordinate 5,218 of JAKFWE010000436.1, forward strand.
CGTTCCCTCGGCGACGACAAGGAGCGACCGGCTCGAGGGAGCGCGGCGTGCGGCCTTGTCGGCCTGCGATCGTCGCGTCAGGCGGAGCGTCTCCGGTCATCCGGCCGGGGAAGAGAACACGAGGCCGCGCCCGGCGGCCCTGACAGGAGTGGTGACGGCATGTCCACGGTGAAGAAAGCTGTTGTGCGGCAAGGGTTCAGGACGGGCGAATATGTCGTCTACCCGTCGCACGGCGTTGGCCAGATCACGGCCATCGAGGAGCAGGAAGTCGCGGGCTTCAAGCTCGAGCTCTTCGTCGTCAGCTTCGCCAAGGACAAGATGACGCTGCGCGTTCCCACCGCCAAGGCGGCCAGCGTCGGCCTGCGCAAGCTCGCCGACGCCGAGAGCGTCGCCAAGGCGCTGCTGACGCTGACCGGCCGCGCCCGCGTCAAGAGGACGATGTGGTCGCGCCGCGCGCAGGAATACGAGGCCAAGATCAATTCCGGCGATCTCGTCGCCATCGCCGAGGTGGTGCGTGATCTCTACCGCTCCGAGGCGCAGCCCGAGCAGTCCTATTCCGAGCGCCAGCTCTATGAATCCGCCGTCGATCGCATGATCCGCGAAATCGCGGTCGTCGACGACGTCACCGAGACCGAGGCGCTGAAGAAGATCGAGGCGCAACTCTCCAAGTCGCCGCGCCGGCTCGCCAAGGGTGAGACGGCCGCCGAAGGCGATGTCGAGGGCGACAATGACGACATCGCGGAGGAGGCCGCCTGAGGCGACCTTTTCCTCTTGCGCGAAATCAAAAGCCCGGCCGGAAACCGCCGGGTTTTCCTGTTTTCGTCATTGCGAGCTTGAGCGAAGCAATCCAGCGTCTCGCTCAACGCCCTCCTGGATTGCTTCGCTCAAGCTCGCAATGATGGAAATGACCCTCAGGCCGCCCCCGTCTCCGCCGCGAGAAACGCCACTGCGCGCTCCCACGCCGTCCTCGCCGCCGCGGCGTTGTAGCGTTCCGCGCTGGTGTCGTTGTGGAAGGCGTGATCGACGTCGGGATAGATCACGATTTCATGGCGCACCGCCGCCGTCCTGAGGGCCGCTTCGTAGGCGGGCAGCATCTGGATCAGTCGTGTGTCGCGCGCGGCGTGCTGGATCAGCAGCCGCGCCTTGATCTGCCCGACCTTGGCAAGCTCTGGCGAACGCCCATAGAACACCACGCCGGCGGCGAGCTCCGGCGCTGCGACGGCGATGTCGTTGACCGTGCCGCCGCCCCAGCAGAAGCCGACCGCGCCGGTCTTGCCGGTGGCGTCCGGACGAGCCGCGAGGAATGTCAGAGCGGCCCGGCCCTGCGTCACGGCCGCATCGACGCTCAACTGCGGAAACAGTGCGCGGGCGGCGTCCGGGTCCGCCGGCGTGCCGCCGAGCGGGGCCAGGAAATCGAGCCCGAGCGCCGTGAAGCCAGCCAGCGCCATGCGCCGCGTGACGTCCTCGATGTGCGGGTTGAGGCCGCGGTTCTCGTGAATGACGAGCACGCCGCCGCGCGTCCCGGCGCTCCTCGGCGCACAGAGGTAGCCCTTGAGCGCGACGCCGCCGACGCTCTGGTCGAGCCGCGACGTCGTCAGTCTGGCGTCGTCGGGCGCGATCTGCTGGGCCTGGGCGTAGTTGGGCTCCAGCAGCGCCAGCGCGGCCTGGGCTGCCGCGGCCGAACCGGCCAGCACCGCGAGCCGGTTCATGAAATCGCGCCGGGCCAGCGGCCTGTGGGTGTACTCGTCGTAGAGTTCGACGATGCGACGATCGAGCGACATGCGCGCCTCCGGCGGCTGCGAACAATTAACGGTCGTTCAGAAACGGGTGATCCATGGTCGCCGCCCTTCCGTATCATCTAGCACGGACATGGGAGGCGGTCATGAGCGATGACGGCGGAGTCGATCGCAGCTTCGTGAAAGCGGCGATGTCGGCGCCGTTTCTGGAGCGCGAGGAGGAGCGCCTGCTGGCGCTGCGCTGGCGCGACCATGGCGAAGAGGCGGCCATGCACAAGCTGGCCTCGGCGCATATGCGGCTGGTCATCGCGATGGCGTCGCGTTTCCGGCGCTACGGTCTGCCGCTCTCGGACCTGATACAGGAAGGCCATGTCGGCCTGCTCGAGGCGGCGGCCCGTTTCGAGCCGGCGCGCGAGGTGCGCTTCTCGACCTATGCGACCTGGTGGATCAGGGCCTCGATCCAGGACTTCATCCTGCGCAACTGGTCGATCGTGCGTGGCGGCACGTCGTCGGGCCAGAAGGCGCTGTTCTTCAACCTGCGCCGGCTGCGCGCGAGACTGACGCGCGGCGGTCAGGACCGCATCGACGAGGCGGTCTATGGCGGCATCGCGGCGCAGATCGGGGTCAGCCGGGCGGACGTCGCCGCGATGGACGCCCGCCTTTCGGGCCATGACATCTCGCTGAACGCGCCGCTCGGCGACGATGACGCGTCCGGTGGAGAACGCATGGACATGATCCCCGACAACGCGCTGCTGCAGGACGAGGCGGTTGGCGAAATCATCGACGCCGACCGCCGGGTCAACTGGCTGAATTCGGCCCTGGCCGTGCTCTCGGAGCGCGAACTGAAGATCGTGCGCGAGCGCCGGCTGGTGGAGGAGGCCTGCACGCTCGATGCGCTCGGCCAGCGTCTCGGCATCTCCAAGGAGCGGGTGCGCCAGATCGAAAGCCGCGCGTTGGAGAAACTGCGGCAGGCCCTGCTCGCCCAGCATCCGCACGGCGCGGCGATGCTGTCCTGATCCCCGCCGCTATTCGACGACGATCTTGTAGCGCTGGCCGGGTGTGAGCCTGCTGTTGCGCTCCAGTCCGTTCAGCACCAGGAACTGGTCGAGGCCGCGCTCGGGCGTCGTCATCCGGGCGGCCATGCTGGCCGGGGTGTCGTCGGCGCCGGCGGTCGCCAGCCGGATCTGGGTCGGACGCGCCGCGCCGGCTTCCGCCGGGCTCAGCGTTCTGAAGCTGTCCAGCAAGGCCCGCATCTGGCCTTCGGGGTCGGTCGTCCCGCGCGCCGCGACGATGAAGCGATAGACCCGCGCGCCGGACTGAACCGCCGCCAGCCGGAAGCTCCAGTCCGAGCCGCGGCCCGTCGTCAGCACGGCGGGCTGTCCCGCGATCTCGAGCTTCTCGACCGGCCCCGTGGCGACGCCGTCAATCCAGCCGGACGCGACATAGGCTTCCAGCGTCTGCCCGGCGCCGAGCGTGACCGAATCGAAGCGCAGCGCCTGTCCGCCGCCGCTGACGCCGACGACCATGTCGCGCGCCGCCTCCAGCCTGAAGCCGGGCGGCGCCGAAAAGGCGATCCGCAGCG
>JAKFWE010000122.1 GCA_021732895.1 Allobosea sp.
GCCCCAGTAGACATGGTTGTCGATCAGCGCCGCCAGCAGGTTGTGCGCCGAGGTGATGGCGTGGAAATCGCCGGTGAAGTGAAGGTTGATCTGCTCCATCGGCACAATCTGGGCGTAACCGCCGCCGGCCGCGCCGCCCTTGACGCCGAAGCAGGGCCCGAGCGAGGGCTCGCGCAGCGCGATCATGGCGCGCTTGCCGATGCGCGAGAGCCCGTCGCCGAGGCCGACCGTGGTGGTGGTCTTGCCTTCGCCGGCCGGCGTCGGGTTGATCGCGGTGACCAGAATCAGCCGCCCGTCGGGCTTGTCCGCGAAACCGGGGATCGCCGTGGTGTCGACCTTGGCGATGTGCTTGCCGTAGGGATTGAGAGCGTCCGGGGCGATGCCGGCGGTCTCGGCGATCGCCGCGATCGGCTGAAGCGTGGCGGCGCGCGCGATCTCGATATCGGTCGGCATTCCTGTCCCTCGGCGACGCCTTCAGCCGGGATGGCAGGCGCGGATTCGTTGCCGCGACATTGGCGCGAAACGGACGCCTCTGCCAATGCTTTCGGCGGCCGACTGCGACACGCCCCGCAACGAAAAAGGCCCCCGCCGAAGCGGAGGCCCGATCGCAATCCCGGGACGTCAGGTCTCAGAAGGTGCTGAAGCGGTAGTTGAGACCGGCGCGGACGATGTGGCCGTTGTTCTCGAAACGCGAGGTATAGGAGTTCAGGCCGACGCCGGGAACCGCGTTGACGACGACGTTGCGCTCGCCGAGATCGTAATAGAGATACTCGGCCTTCAGCGACAGGTTGTTGGTGAAGGCGTATTCGACGCCGCCGCCGACCGCGTAACCGACTTCCACATCGCTGCGGCTGCCGGTGAACGCTAGCGGGTTGCCGGCGGCGTTCGAGAAGAAGTCGGCGGAGTTGGTCACGTCGCCATAGGCGACGCCGCCGGTGGCGTAGACCAGGAAGCGGTCGAGGGCGTAGCCGATGCGCAGGCGCACGGTGCCGAGATATTCGAGATCCTGACGGAAGGTCGAGGGGTCGTTGAGCGTGCTGGTGAAGCGGGCCGTGCTCTTCAGGTCGGTGTAGGCGAGATCAGCCTCGGCGCCGATGACGATGTTGCCGATCTGGTAGTTGTAGCCGACCTGGCCGCCGATGGTGAAGCCTTCGTCGTTGTTCGAAAGCGACGGCGGGCGACGGTTGGCGGCCACGTTGGCGATGGTGTTGGCCGCATTGCCGCTCGTGCGGATGTCGTTGTCGGTGAAGATCACGCCAGCGTTCACGCCGACATAGAAACCCGTCCATGTGAAGATCGGGGCGATCGGCGCGAGGACCGGGCCCTTGCGGGACGGCAGGTCGGCGGCCATCGCGGTTCCGCCCAGCGCGACGAGCGCGAATGCGGTGAGAATACCCTTGGTCATCGGCGGACACTCCAGATCATTGTCTTGGCTCGGCAACTCGCGCAGCGAAGACAGGTTTTGTCGCGGTCCATTTGATGCCTGATCGCGCGGCGGCGCGCCATAGCTGGAAAGCAACACTTGTGACCTTTCGACAATGGCGATTGAAACATCCTTCAATTTCCTGTGATTTCGTTTGATCTCCAGTGAATTCGGGACCAATTCTTAACGCGGATTAAGACGACACGGATATCAAGTCTTATTTCTGCCTCAATTAAGCCGGGCCAACGCGTTTTCGTCCCTCGGCCTACGCATGGCCGCCATGATCATGTCGCCTCCGGGCCGGCCGCCGCGGGAGCGCTCAACGTCTCCGGCGGCCGCCTTCTTCCGAGCCGACGCCGGAAGCGCAGCAGGGTGACGCAATGAATCCGGGCACGATCAATCGACGCGATCTCATGACGGCGAGCCTTTCCGCGGCGGGGCTTTCGGCGCTGTCCCTGCCTCAAGCGGCCTTCGCCCAGGCCGGGGACCTGCCCTTGACGCCGTCATGCGATAACCGCGCGGGGCTGACGAAGCGCCAGACCGAGGGGCCGTATTTCACGCCATCCTCGCCGCGAAAGCGCGATCTGCGTGGCGATGGACCGGGCGAGACGATGGCGCTTTCGGGCTTCGTGCTGAACCGGCGGTGCCAGCCGCTCGCCGGCGCGCTGGTCGATCTCTGGCATGCGGATGCGGCCGGCGCATACGACAATGTCGGCTTCGGCTTTCGCGGACACCAGTTCAGCGACGCGCAGGGGCGCTACCAGTTCATCACGCGCGTGCCGGGCCTGTATCCCGGGCGGACGCGGCATTTCCACGTCAAGGTCCGGGCCGGCGCCGGACCCGTGCTGACGACGCAGCTTTATTTTCCGGGCGACGCCGGCAACGCCAGGGACGGCATCTTCGACAGCGCCCTGCTGATGAAGATCGAACCGGCCGAGGGCGGACGCCTCGGACGGTTCGATTTCGTGGTGGCGACCTGAACCTCGCTACCGGCCGCGGCCGATCAGGCGGCGAGATGGGCGTTCTGCGGGAACAGGATCTTGCGCGCATCGTCGTCCATCTCGGTCTTGAAGGTGAACTTGTCCTTCAGGGCGACCGCGCGCTGGGCGGCGGGACGGGTCGAGATCTCGTCGAGATGGCGCTTGACGTTGCCGATCCTGGCGAAGGCCTCGTCGCCGAGCGCGAACTGGGCGCGCGTCGACCAGCCCCAGACCGCCATGTCGACGAGCGTGTAGGTATCGCCGAGCATGTATCGGCTCTTGCCGAGCACGTCGTCGATCAGGCCCCAGTGGCGCTCGGCCTCGCGGGCGTAGCGGTTGATCGCGTAGGGAATCTTCTCGGGCGCGAAGCGGGAGAAATGCACCGCCTGACCGCAATAGGGGCCGATGCCGGTGGCGACGAACATCAGCCAGGACAGCATCTGGCCGCGCGCCTCGGGCGTGTTCTCCGGCAGGAACTGGCCGCTCTTCTCGGCGAGATAGAGCAGGATCGCGGTCGAATCGAAAATCTTGACGTCGCCGTCGGTCAGCGCCGGGGTCTTGCCGTTGGGATTGATGGCGAGGAATTCGGGCTTGAACTGGTCGCCCTTGCGGGTATCGACCGGCACGGCCTCGTAGGGCAGGCCGGCTTCCTCGAGAAACAGGGCGATCTTCGCCGGGTTCGGCGAGGGATGATAATAGAGCTTGATCACGGCAAATCCTCCTTGTCGGCGAGCTTGCGCCAAAGACGGGGGACCATAGTCCGGCGGCGCCACGCAGCGCCATCAAGATTTCGTTGCCGGGCGCGCGCGTGACGCATCGCCCCCGCCTCGCCCGAGGCGGCCTTCGCGTGGTATCGCGCAGGCGACGCCGCCCTATGTCGACCGAGGTTCTCCGATGCCGCCCCGACCCGTGATGCTGATGATCCTCGACGGCTGGGGCTGGCGCGAGGAGGCCGGGAACAACGCCGTCAAACTGGCGCGGACGCCGCATTTCGACCGGCTCTGGGCGGCTTCCCCGCATGCGCTGCTGAAGACCTCGGGGCTCGATGTCGGGCTGCCCGACGGCCAGATGGGCAATTCCGAGGTCGGCCACCTCAATCTCGGGGCCGGGCGCGTGGTGATGCAGGATCTGCCGCGGATCAACCAGGCAATCGCCGACGGGACGATCGAACAGGCGCTGGCCGCGACAGGGCTGATCGACGCCCTCGCGGCGAGCGGCGGCGCCTGCCATCTGCTCGGGCTCATGTCCGATGGCGGCGTGCACGCGCACCAGGACCATGCGCTCGCGCTTGCGCGCATTCTCGTCTCGCAGCGCGTGGCGGTGCGCATCCATGTCTTCACGGACGGACGAGACACGCCGCCCCGCTCGGCTGCGGGCCTTCTGGAGAGATTCGAGGCGGCCCTGCCGCCGGGCGCGGCCATCGCCAGCGTGTCCGGTCGCTATTTCGCGATGGACCGCGATCATCGCTGGGAGCGAGTCGAGCAGGCCTGGCGCGCCATGGCGCTGGGCGATGGCGCGCGCTTCGCGACGGCGCGGGACGCCATCGCCAGCGCCTATGCGAATGGCGTCAGCGACGAGTTCGTGGTTCCGGCGGCGATCGGCGACCATGCCGGCATGGTCGATGGAGACGGGCTGCTCAGCTTCAACTTCCGCTCCGACCGGATCCGCGAGATCCTCGCCGCTTTGCTGGCCGACGACTTCGACGCTTTCCCTCGTCCGCGCCGGCCCGCCATCGTCAAGGCGGCCGGCATGACCGCCTACGGCGCCGAACTCGACCCGCTGATGCCGGCCCTGTTCGCCCCGCAGACGCTCGCCAACGGGCTGGGCGAGACCGTCGCGAAAGCGGGCCTGCGCCAGATCAGGCTGGCCGAGACCGAGAAATATCCTCACGTGACCTACTTCTTCAACGGCGGCGAGGAGACGCCCAATCTCGGCGAGGACCGCGCCATGGCGGCCTCGCCCAAGGTCGCGACCTATGATCTCCAGCCGGAGATGTCGGCCCCCGAGCTGACCGACAGGGCGGTCGCGGCGATCGAATCGGACGCCTATGACCTGATCGTGCTCAACTTCGCCAATCCCGACATGGTCGGCCATACCGGCGTGCTCGCGGCCGCGATCGCGGCGGTCGAGACGGTCGATTCCGGGCTGGGGCGCATCGCGGACGCCATCACGAAGGCCGGCGGCGCGCTGCTGGTCACCGCCGATCACGGCAACTGCGAACTCATGGTCGATCCGCTCACCGGCGCGCCGCACACCGCCCACACCACCAATCCCGTTCCGGCGATGCTGATCGGCGGCGGTGCGGATGGTCTCGCCGACGGTCGCCTCGCCGATGTCGCCCCGACGCTGCTGGCGCTGCTCGGCATCGCGCAACCGGCCGAGATGACCGGGCGTTCGCTGCTGCGCTGAGAGCCGCCCCGACAGAAGCCCTTCCCCGCAGGAGGAGTGGAGGGAGGCCTGTTGGGCGGAGCGCGCGCCGAACTCTCTCCCGCGTGCGCCGCGATCGTTGTAGGGTCGTGACTGGCATGGGATCACGGTCTCGCACGGAGACCGACTGGCCTTACCGGATCAGGGTTGCCGCGTGTCCGACGCATCGCCTCTGCCCCTTCGTCTCTGCGGCCCCTGCGTCGCCTGCTGCCGCTGGCTGCAGATCGACAAGCCCGAAATCCGCAAGGCGAGCGGCGTGCCGTGCCGGCATCTCGTCGAGGCCCGCGGTTGCGCCATCCACGCGGTGCGCCCCGCGATCTGCCGGGAGTGGTTCTGCGGGTGGCGCCAGAGCGCGTTCTTCCCCGAGGCGCTGCGTCCGGACCAAAGCGGCGTGATCGTGCTGATGGACGAGCCGGCCCCTGCGCGGCCAGGCGAGGAGCCCGGGGCCGCGCTCTGCCTGCTGCTGATCGCGCCGGTGGAGCGCGTGCTGAACGGCCCCTTCGTGGAACTCGTCTCGCGACTGCTCGGGGCGGCCGTTCCGGTCCTGCTCGGCCTGCCGGGGCCGCCGGGCGCCACCGGCGCGCGCGTCCTCGTCAACAACCACGCCCGTTCGGTCGCGGATGGGCAAGGGCTCGCCGACCTGCTCCGGGCGCTCGCCGCCGATCTCCAGGCGAGCCGGTTCTCGCCGGAGCGCTATGCGCATGCCGGCCCCGATTTCGGCGCGGAGAGCCGCGCGTGACGTCGCCTTCGGCCGATGGTCCGCCGGCCGCGCCGGGACGCGCCTGCGGGGAATGCACGGCCTGCTGCGAGTGGCTGCGGATCGACGCGCCCGACCTTCGTAAGCCGCCGGGCGTGTTGTGCCGGCACGCCTGCGCCGGGGGAGGATGCTCGAGCTATGCGCGGCGACCCGAGCCCTGCCGCGTCTGGTCCTGCGAATGGCGCGCCTCGACGACGGTTCCCGAGACGCTGCGGCCCGATCGCTGCGGCGTCATCGTGATGGAGACGCCCGAGCCGCCAGGCGACCCGGCCCTGGCCGGTTACGTGCTTCTGGCGTTCTGGCCGATCGCGATGCTGCCCATCGCCGCGCTCGACGCCTTGCTGGCGCGGCTGATCGGCGCGGGCATGGAAGTCCATCTCGCCGTGCCGGGACCGCCCGGCGACGATCCGCGATCGGCGCCGCTCAACGCGCTTGTCGGCGACATCGTCGGCAAGGGCGCGACAGCGCGGCTCGAGGCCGCGCTGCGTCACCTCGCGGCGCTGCTGGAGGACAGCGTCCCCATGCGCGCCGCCGATCCGGCTCAGCCCAGCTTCCCATAGGCCGGCAGCGTCAGGAACTCCTCGAATTCCGGCGCGAGCGAGAGCTTCGAGAACAGGTCGATCGCCTCGGGGAAGCGGCCCTTGAGGTAGTTGTCGACGCCGATCTCGCTTTTGACCCGCTCCATCTCCTCGCTCAGGCAGCGCCTGAACAGGTCCGGCGTCACTTTCGTACCGCCATCGACCTCGACGCCATACTGCACGAACTGCCAGATCTGGGCGCGGCTGATCTCGGCGGTCGCCGCGTCCTCCATCATGTTGTAGATCGGCACCGCGCCACGGCCGCGCAGCCAGGCTTCGAGATACTGCACGCCGACGCGGATGTTCTCGCGGAAGCCCTCTTCCGTGCGCGTGCCCTGATGCAGTTCGAGCAGGTCGGCGGCGCTCACCGAGACGTCGGCGCGGGCCTTGTCGAGCTGGTTGGCCTGCGGCATCACCCGGTCGAAGACCTCGGCGGCGATCGGGACGAGGTCGGGATGGGCGACCCAGGTGCCGTCATGGCCGTCGCCGGCCTCGCGCTCCTTGTCGGCCTTGACCTTGGCGAAGGCCGCGGCGTTCGCCTCCGGGTTGTTCTTGACCGGAATCTGCGCCGCCATGCCGCCCATCGCGAAGGCGCCGCGCTTGTGGCAGGTCTGGATCAGCAGCAGCGAATAGGCGCGCAGGAACGCCTTGCTCATCACCACCTGGGCGCGGTCGGGCAGGACGAAGGCCGGGTTGCGGGCGAGCTTCTTGATGAAGGAGAAGATGTAGTCCCAGCGGCCGCAGTTGAGGCCCGCCATGTGTTCGCGCAGCTCGTAGATGATCTCGTCCATCTCGAAGGCGGAGGGCAGGGTCTCGATCAGCACGGTCGCCTTGATCGTGCCCTGCTTGAGGCCGAGCGCGGTCTGCGTCGCGACGAAGACGTCGTTCCAGAGCCTCGCCTCGAGATGGGTCTCCAGCTTGGGCAGGTAGAAATACGGGCCCGAGCCGGCGGCGAGCGCGGCCCTGGCGCAATGGAACATGTAGAGGCCGAAATCGACCAGCGCGCCCGAGGCGACCTCGCCGTCGATCTCGATATGGCGCTCGGGCAAATGCCAACCGCGCGGGCGGATGATCAGCACGGCCGGCTTCGCCCCGACCTTGTAGGCCTTGCCGGTCTTCGCGTCGGTGAAGTCGATCCTGCCGGCCCAGCGGTCCTTCAGGTTGATCTGTCCCTCGATCATGTTGGCCCAGACCGGAGAGGAGGCGTCCTCGAAATCGGCCATGAAAACCTTGGCGCCGGAATTCAACGCATTCACGATCATCTTGCGATCGACCGGGCCGGTGATCTCGACGCGGCGGTCCTGCAGGTCGGCGGGAATGGCGGCGATCTTCCAGTCGCCCTCGCGGATATGCTTGGTCTCGGGCAGGAAATCGGGCGTCTCGCCGGCGTCGAAGCGCTTCTGCCGCTCGGCGCGCAGCGCCAGCAGGCGCTTGCGCGTCTCGTTGAACCGGCGCTGAAGGTCTGCGACGAAGGCGAGCGCGTCATGGCTCAGGATCTCGTCGAAACGGTCGCCCATCGCGCCCTTGATCACGACGCCCTTGGGCAGGCTGAGGCTGGTCTTCTCGACGGCCGACATGATGGCGCTCCCGCTGATCGCTTCGCTTTTGATGGGGAGAGTATGGGCCGCGCGGACTTTGTCCGGAAGCAGCAATAATGCGTGAGAACTTATGCCGGCGTGGAAATGATCGCGCCGCCGCTACGAGCCGCCAAGTTCCGCGAACCGCGCCAGGAATCGATCCTGCGCCATCTCCGCCGGCAACGGGTCGAGCCAGGCGGTGGCGCTGTGCGGCAGGGCTCTTGGCCGGCCGAAATGGGTCAGCGCCTCCTGCCGGTCGAAGCCGGCCAGTTGCGTCGCCTCGAGGAAGGCCGCGATCCTGTCGGCGTCCTTGATCTTGCGCCTGAGCGCCGCCGGCGGCTCCGGCGGCAGGCCAAAGCGCCGGTGCACGGCTGAAAGCAGCCTTGCCTCGACGCCCTTGTAGCCGTCGCCGAGCATCGCCTTGAACGGCGAGATCATGTCGCCGATGACGTATTCCGGCGCGTCGTGCAGCAGCGCCGTCAGCCGCTGCTCCGGAGTCCAGCCGGGGTCGAGGTGGACGGTTATCGCCTCGACCAGCAGGCAATGCTGCGCCACCGAGAAGGGGTGCGCGCCATGGGTCTGGCCGTTCCAGCGCGCGACGCGGGCGAGGCCATGGGCGATGTCGGCGATCTCGATGTCGAGCGGGGAGGGGTCGAGCAGATCGAGCCGGCGGCCGGACAGCATGCGCTGCCAGGCGCGCGGCGGGGGTGTTTCCCTCGCCATGTCAGGCCGCCGGCCGCACGTCGCGCGCCAGCGCGGCGCATTCCTCGCG
>JAKFWE010000133.1 GCA_021732895.1 Allobosea sp.
GTCTCCCGCACGGTGATAACCGGCCCGCCGACGCCGTCGGCAAGCTCCTGGATAAGGACCGTGTCGGCGCCGCCGGGCAGGGGCGCTCCGGTGAAGATGCGCACGGCCTCGCCGGGGCCGACGGAGCCGGCGAAGGAGCGGCCGGCCGCCGATTCGCCGATCACCCGCAGCGTCGCTCCGGCGACGAGATCGTCGGCGCGGGCGGCGTAGCCGTCCATGGCGGAATTGGCGAAGGGCGGCTGCGTGCGCAGGGCGGCGACCGCGCGCGCCAGCACCCGCCCAGCGCAGACCGAGAGCGGCAAGGTCTCCTCTCGCGTGACGTCGGGGACGCTGGCGAGCAGCGCGTCGAGCGCGACGGGAACCGGCGTCAGGCTCATCGCGACGGCTCCACCTCGTGAAGTCCGGATTTGCCGCCGGATTTATGGACGACGCGAACGCCCTCGACGACCATGCCGCGATCGACCGCCTTGACCATGTCGTAGACCGTGAGACAGGCCACCGACACCGCCGTCAGTGCCTCCATCTCGACGCCGGTCTGGCCTGACATCCTGACTTCTGCGCGCACCCGCACGCCCGGCAGCGCTTCGTCGAGCACGAGATCGACTGCGATCTTGCTGATCAGCAAGGGGTGGCACAGCGGAATCAGCTCGTGCGTGCGCTTGGCCGCCATGATGCCGGCCAGCCGCGCCGCGCCCAGCACGTCGCCCTTCTTCGCGTCGCCGGCGCGCACGATCGCCAGCGTCTCCGCCTGCATCACGACGCGGCCCTCGGCGATGGCGACGCGTGCAGTCGCAGCCTTGTCGCCGACGTCGACCATGTGGGCCTGGCCCTGCGCGTCGAGATGGCTGAGCCGGCTCATGAAACAATCTCGCAGGGAGAACCGGTGAGCAGCGCACGCGTCGCGGCGGCGACGTCGGCCTGGCGCATCAGGCTCTCGCCGACCAGAAAGGTGTCTATCCCGCAGCGCCGCAGCCGCATGACGTCGGCATGATCGGCGATGCCGCTCTCGCCGACCAGCAGCCACCCCGCCGGAACACGCGCTGCGAGCCGCTCGCTGACCGCGAGATCGACGGAAAAGCTGCGCAGGTCGCGGTTGTTGACGCCGAGCAGCCGGCTCTCCAGCCGCAGCGCGCGATCCAGTTCGGCCTCGTCATGGACCTCGACCAGCACGTCCATGCCGAGTTCGCGCGCGGCGCCGTCGAGCGACCGCGCGGTGGCGTCGTCGACGCCCGCCATGATGATCAGGATGCAGTCGGCGCCCCAGGCCCGCGCCTCGAAGACCTGATAGGGCTCGTAGAGGAAATCCTTGCGGAGAACCGGCAATCCGGCCGCCTCGCGGGCCTGGCCCAGAAATTCCGGCCGGCCCTGGAACGAGGGCGCGTCGGTCAGCACCGAAAGACAGGCCGCGCCGCCTTCGGCGTAGGCTCGGGCCAGCGCAGGCGGGTCGAAATCGGCGCGGATCAGGCCCTTCGACGGGCTCGCCTTCTTGATTTCGGCGATCAGCGCCGGACGACCGGCGGCGTGCCGCGCCTTCAAAGCCTGGACGAAGCCGCGCGCTGGCGGCGCGGCGAGCGCCCGCCGTTCGATCTCGGCCTGCGGCACGGAGGCCTTCGCGACCGCGATCTCAGCGCGCTTGTAGCTCTCGATCCGGGCGAGGATGTCGCTCATGCCGGCCTCAGGCGTTGGAGCAGGCGATGAGAGCGGCAAGCGTCGCCTTCGCCTTGCCGCTGTCGAGCGCCTCGGTCGCCTGGCGCAGGCCGTCGCGCAGGTCGCCGGCGCGACCCGCGACGAGCAGCGCCGCCGCCGCGTTGAAGGCGGCGATGTCACGGAACGGCGTCTTCTGGCCGTCGAGCACGTCGCGCAGGGCCGCCGCGTTCTGCGCCGGCTCGCCGCCGCGCAGGTCCTCGGGCCGGGCGCGCGCCAGGCCGACATCCTCGGGAGCGATGGTCAGGCTCTCGATCCGGCCATGGTCCAGAGACACCACCTTCGTCGGACCGGTCGTGGTGATCTCGTCGAGCCCGTCGGAGCCGTGCACGGCCCAGATCCGGGTCGAGCCGAGCTGATCGAGCACCCGCACCATCGGCTCCAGCCAGGTTTCCGAGAAAGCGCCGATGAGCTGCGTCCTGACGCCGGCGGGGTTCGACAGCGGTCCGAGCAGGTTGAAGATCGTGCGGGTGCCGAGTTCGGTGCGCACCGGCGCGACGTGGCGCATCGAGGCGTGGTGGGTCGGCGCGAACATGAAGCCGACGCCGGCCCGCGCGATGCAGCGCGCCGTCGCCGCCGGGTCGAGACCGACCTTGACGCCGAGCGCCGTCAGCACGTCTGCCGCGCCGGAGCGCGAGGAGGCGGCGCGGTTGCCGTGCTTGGCGACAGCCGCGCCGCAGGCGGCTGCGATGATCGCCGCCAGCGTTGAGACATTGTAGGAGCCCGACTAATCCCCGCCGGTGCCTACGATGTCGATCGCGTCGTCGGGGGCCTGCACGGTCAGCATCTTGCCGCGCATCGCGCCGACGGCGCCGGCGATCTCCTCGGTGGTCTCGCCGCGGACGCGCAGCGCCATGAGAAAGGCGGCCGCCTGCGCGTTGGTGACGCCGCCCGCGAGCATCGTGTCGAAGGCGTCGCGCGCCTCGTCGCGCGACAGCGTGGCGCCGGTGGCGACCTTGGCGAGGAAGGGTTTGAAATCGTCCATGTCAGATCAGGCGGGCGTCATCGGAGCGGCATCGTCCATTCGGGTGGCGTCGGCGCCTGCTGCTTTTGCGACCAACGCCGCGCCAGGTCCAGAAAATTGCGCAGGATCGTCGCGCCATGCTCGGAGGCGATGCTCTCGGGGTGGAACTGCACGCCATGCACCGGGAGACCGCGATGGGACAGCGCCATGATCAGCCCGTCCTCGCTGGTCGCCTCGATGTCGAGCTCGGGCGGGCAGCTCTCGCAGGCGACGATCAGCGAATGGTAGCGCGTCGCCTGCAACGGGCCGTTGACGCCGTGGAACAGGCCCCGCGCGTGATGCCGTATCGTCGAGACCTTGCCGTGCATCGGCAGCGGCGCGCGCACCACCTCGCCGCCGAAAGCCTGGCCGATCGCCTGCAATCCGAGGCAGACGCCGAAGATCGGGGTTCGGCCCGCGCCCTCGCGGACAAGATCGAGACAGATGCCCGCCTCGTTGGGCGTGCACGGGCCGGGTGAGAGCACGATCGCGTCGTGGCCTCCCGCCAGCGCCTGATCGACGGTCAGCGCGTCGTTGCGGACGACCTCGACCTCGGCCCCGAGGGCGCCGATCAGGTGGACCAGATTCCAGGTGAAGCTGTCGTAATTGTCGATCAGCAGGATGCGCATGGGCGGCGACGCGATGAGCTCGAGCGAAAGATCACGGATTCCGGGCGAAAGATCATGAGTTTGGCGCAGGTTCATGCACGCTGCGGGGCAGGGCGGTCAAGTTTGGCCAGTCGCAGGCGGCGGGTGGCGCCCGGCGCATGCGCATGGTATGCGCACGCCTCGTTTCGCCGCCGAGGGCGAACCGGACCGGCGGTGGGCCCTTGGCGGCGAACCGCGCCATAGCCATCTCCGTGAGACCATGCAGAACGTCCTGATCGTCATCCATCTCATCATCGTCATCGCGCTGGTCGGCGTCGTGCTCCTGCAGCGCTCCGAAGGCGGCGGGCTCGGCATGGGCTCGGGCGGCGGCGGCGCCGGCGGCTTCATGACCGGTCGCGGACAGGCCAACGCCCTGACGCGTGCGACCGCGATCCTGGCGGGCTGCTTCTTCCTGACCTCGGTCGCCCTGGCGATCCTCGCCAATCAGGGCCGGGTCCAGCGCTCGATCATCGACGGCGCGCCGAACGCCGGCGCGCCCGCCGCGCCGACCGGGCCGAGCGCGCCCAACGCGCCGGCGCAAGGCGGCGTGCTCGATCAGTTGCGCCAGTTGCAGAACCAGGGCCAGGGCGGCGCGCAGCCGCCGTCGCCCCCGGCGGCGCCGGCGCAGTGAGGATGACAGGGCAGGGGCCGGGAAACCGGCCCTTCTCTTTTGACCGAGGTGCGCCGGGAAACCGGCCCTTCTCTTTTGACCGAGGTGCGCCGGGAAACCGGCCCTTCTCTTTTGGAGGAGGCGCGCCGGGAAACCGGTCTCGCTCTCTGGCGACCGGCGCGCGGCGGCCATCTCCGCTGCGTTGTGGACAAGCGCCGGCGGCAGGGCGGGCCTGCGCCGTCGGGCTTAGCGAATCGGACAGGCGGAGCTAAAGGTCGTCTCCCATGACGCGGTATGTTTTCATCACCGGCGGCGTGGTGTCCTCGCTCGGCAAAGGCCTTGCGTCGGCGGCTCTCGCGGCCCTCCTGCAGGCTCGTGGACACACGGTGCGCCTGCGCAAGCTCGACCCCTATCTCAACGTCGATCCGGGCACGATGAGCCCCTATCAGCACGGCGAGGTCTTCGTCACCGACGACGGGGCGGAGACCGATCTCGACCTCGGCCATTACGAGCGCTTCACCGGCCGCCCGTGCAACCGCGGCGACAACATCACCACCGGCCGCATCTACATGGACATTCTGACCAAGGAGCGGCGCGGCGACTATCTCGGCGCGACGATCCAGGTGGTGCCGCATGTCACCAACGCCATCAAGGAATTCATCCTCGACGGCAACGACGGCTACGATTTCGTGCTGATGGAGATCGGCGGCACGGTCGGCGACATCGAAAGCCTGCCGTTCCTCGAAGCCATCCGGCAGGTCAACCAGCAGTTGCCGCGCGGCCAGTGCATCTTCGTCCACCTGACGCTGCTGCCCTACATCCCGACCGCCGGCGAGCTCAAGACCAAGCCGACGCAGCATTCCGTGGCCGAGCTGCGCTCGATCGGCATCCAGCCCGACATCCTGCTCTGCCGCACGGATCGCGAAATCCCGCGCGAGGAGCGGCGCAAGCTCGCCCTCTTCTGCAATGTCCGCGAGACCGCCGTGATCGAGGCGCGCGACGCGGCGTCGATCTACGACGTGCCGCTCTCCTATCACGCCGAGGGGCTGGACAACGAGGTGCTCGCCGCCTTCGGCATGGATGCCTCGGCCGAGCCTGACCTGTCGGAGTGGCGGCGCATCTCGGAGCGCGTGAAAAGCCCCGAAGGCGAGGTCACCATCGCGATCGTCGGCAAATACACCGGCATGAAGGACGCCTACAAATCCCTGATCGAGGCCCTGACCCATGGCGGCATCGCCAACCGGGTCAAGGTCAATCTCGACTGGATCGAGTCGGAGGTGTTCGAGAAGGAGGACCCGGCGCCCTTCCTCGAGCATGTCCACGGCATTCTCGTGCCGGGCGGCTTCGGCCATCGCGGGGCCGAGGGCAAGATCAGGGCCGCGACCTTCGCAAGGCAGCGCCGGGTGCCCTATTTCGGCATCTGCTTCGGCATGCAGATGGCGGTGATCGAGGCGGCGCGTTCGCTGGCCGGCATTTCCGAGGCCAACTCGACGGAGTTCGGCGCGACGGCGGAGCCCGTCGTCGGTCTGATGACGGAGTGGATGCGCGGCAACGAGCTGGAGACGCGCGCGGCCGGCGGCGATCTCGGCGGCTCGATGCGGCTCGGCGCCTACGCCTCGACGCTGGCCACGGGCTCCAAGATCGCCGCGATCTACGGCGCGACCGAGATCTCCGAGCGCCACCGCCACCGCTACGAGGTCAACATGGGCTATCGCGAGCGGCTGGAGGCGCAGGGCATGTCGTTCTGTGGCGTCTCGCCGGACGGTCTCCTGCCAGAGACGATCGAGTACCCCGACCATCCCTGGTTCATCGGCGTGCAGTACCATCCCGAGCTGAAATCGCGCCCCTTCGAGCCGCATCCGCTCTTCGCCAGCTTCGTCGAGGCGGCGCTGGTGCAGAGCCGGCTGGTGTAGCGACCGGCTCCAGGCGGGAGACCGGGTGGGGAACCCTTCCGCCCCGTGGGAGAGGCGAAGAACGCGCCACTGGCGCGACTCCGTTTCCGACGTATAGTGAGGCGTCGATCCTTTGGCGGCTTGGGGGCAAGCGGCATGACGATCTCGATGGCGGGGCTGCCGGCCTTCCTGCTGTATTTTTGCCTGGGCCTCGCCCTGATCGCCTGTTTCGCGTCGATCTACCTGAAATTCACCGCCCATGACGAGATCGCGCTGATCCGCGGCGGCAATCTCTCGGCCGCGGTCGCTCTCGGCGGCAACATCGCCGGCTTCTCGATCCCTCTGGAGAAAGCGATCTCGCAGGCCGCCAGCATCGCCGACTGCGTGCTCTGGGGGCTCGCGGCCATGCTGATCCAGTTCGCAGCCTACGGCGTTGCGCGATGGCTCATTCCCGACCTGTCGCGAAAGATCGAGGAGGACCGCCTGCCATCGGCGGCGATGCTCGCGGTGATCGCGGTGATCTCGGGCACGCTGGCGGCCGCCAGCATGACCGAGTGATGGCGGGGACGAGACGATGAAGCGCTCGACCCAGATCGGATTGGCCGCCGCCGGCATCGTTCTCGTGGCCACGACCTTGTCGCTGATCGGCGGCGGCGACGAGGAGGAGTCGCTCGTCTACAATTCGCTGGCGGAATGCCGCGCCGCAGGCCAGCTCTCCGCGACCCAGTGCGAGCAGCGCTTCAACGAAGCTTCGGCGAACCATTTGCGCGACGCCAAGAAGTTCAGTTCGTCCAGCGCCTGCGAGACGGAATACGGCGCGGGCTCGTGCCGGGCCGGCACATGGAACAACGCCCAGGTCTTCATTCCGGCGCTCGCCGGAATCATGCTGGCGCGGAGCCTGGCGCAGGGCGGAGGCGTAGCCCAGCCTCTGCTGCCGCCGACGCAACAGGCCTGTCCGCCAGGTTCTGCGGCGCCGGAGTGCCAGCAGGCGCGCTCGTCGGGCTCCTCCTCTTCAGGCGCCAGCTATGGCGGCGGCAGCCGCGCGCGCGCCTATTCCACCACATCCGGAGATCGGGTGGTGGCGCGCTCCGGCGGCGGCGCCGGTTCCGCGACGACGCGCAGCGTCTCGTCGCGCGGCGGCTTCGGCTCCAGCGCCCGTTCGTTCTCGTCCTCCTCGTCCTGAGATGCGCCGGATCGTATTGCCGCCGCGCCCGGACTGGCCGGAGCAGGTCGAGCGGCTCGGCTTCGGGTTCCATTCGCCCGACGGCGCGCCCTACTGGAGCGAGAGCGCGGCCTACGCGTTCTCGCTGGAGCAGATCGAGCGCGACATCGAGGCGCCGACAGGCGAGATCGAGCAGCTGTGCTTCGCCTTCATCGACCGGGCGCTGGCCAGCGAGGCGATCCTGACCCGGCTCGCTATTCCTCAGGCGCAATGGAGTTTCATCGCCGAAAGCTGGAAACGCGGCGACCGCAACCTCTACGGCCGGCTCGATTTCGCCTATGACGGCAAGGGGCCGGCCAGGCTGCTGGAATACAACGCGGACACGCCGACCGCGCTGCTCGAGGCCAGCGTGGTGCAATGGGACTGGCTCGAACAGGCCATGGCGCGCGGCGCGCTGCCGAAAGGCTGCGACCAGTTCAACTCGATCCACGAGCGGCTCGTCGCGGCCTTCGCCGGGTTGCGCCAGCCCTCGCCCTTTCGGCTGCATCTCGCCTGCGTCGCCGACAGCGCCGAGGATCGCGGCACGGTCGATTACCTGCTGGATTGCGCCGTGCAGGCCGGGCTGGACGCGCGCTTCACCGAAATCGAGGAGATCGGCCTTCTCAGCGACGGCGGCTTCTGCGACGGCGCCAACCAGCCGATCGAGACCCTGTTCAAGCTCTATCCCTGGGAGTGGCTGTTCCGGGAGCGATATGCGCCCAACCTCGCCACCGCGCGGTGCCAGTTCGTCGAACCGCCATGGAAGGCTCTGCTCTCCAACAAGGGGCTGCTGGCCTATCTCTGGGAGATGGAGCCGGGCCACCCGAACCTGCTGCCGGCTTTCTTCGAGGGCGACAAGCGCTGCGCCACGCTCGGCCCGAGCCATGTCCGCAAGCCGATCTATTCGCGGGAAGGCGCCAATGTCGCGCTGGTCGATCGCGGCGCGGTCGTGCACAGCGACGACGGTCCCTACGGTGCGGAGGGGTTCATCCTGCAGCAGACGGCCCCCATCCCGGCCTTCGACGGGGCCTATCCCGTGCTCGGCTCCTGGCTCGTCGCCTCGCAGGCCTGTGGCCTCGGCATCCGCGAGGACGACACGCCGATCACCGGCAATCTCTCGCGTTTCGTGCCGCACTACATCGCGCCGTGACCGCGGGACCGGCCGGTGCTAGGCTGGGTTCATGACGACGTCACCTCCGCGCGGTCTCGACCATCTGGTCATCGGCGTCCACGATCTCGACGCCGCCGCCGCCCTCTACCAGCGCCTCGGCTTCACGGTGGGCGCCCGCAACACGCACCCCTGGGGCACGCAGAACCGCATCGTGCAGTTTCCCGGCGCCTTTTTGGAGCTGATCACGGTCGGCGACGCGGGCGCGATCCCACCGCATGGCCCGCGCCGGTTCTCCTTCGGCGCCTTCGTCCGCGACGCGCTGGCTCGCGGGGAGGGG
>JAKFWE010000513.1 GCA_021732895.1 Allobosea sp.
CACGAGGCTCTCTCGCCATGACATATCCTCTTACTTGCGCGGCAAAGGCCGCTCGCTCGAGCAGGATTTGGCGAGTGGCGAATGGCGATTGGCGAACAGATGTCTATTCGCCACTCGCCACTCGCCACTCGCCCATACTCAGAAATTCAACCCGGCTTCGCGCGCGGCTTCCGCCAGCGCCTTGACCCGGCCGTGATACATGTAGGAGCCGCGGTCGAAGACGACGTCCTTGACGCCGGCTTTCACCGCGCGCTCTGCGATCAGCTTGCCGATCGCGGCGGCCGCCTCGACATTCGCGCCCGACTTGATGTCGGAGCGGATGTCCTTGTCCAGCGACGACGCCGAAGCGACGGTGACGCCCTTCGAATCGTCGATGACCTGGGCGTAGATCTGCTTGCCGGTGCGATGCACCGACAGGCGCGCGCGGCCGTTGGCGACCGCCTTGATGGCGCGACGGACGCGGGCCTTGCGGCGCGCAGTCGCAACTGTCTGCTTGCTCATGGCTGGCGTCCTTACTTCTTCTTGCCTTCCTTGCGGAAGATGAACTCGCCGGCGTATTTGACGCCCTTGCCCTTGTAGGGCTCGGGGCCGCGATACTCGCGAATCTCGGCGGCGGTCTGGCCGACCACCTGCTTGTCGATGCCGGAGATGACGATTTCGGTGGGCTTCGGCGTCGCGATCGCGACCCCCTCCGGGATGGCGTAGTCGATGTCGTGGCTGTAGCCGAGCGACAGCTTCAGCACCTTGCCGGCGACGGCGGCCTTGTAGCCGACGCCGCTGATCTCGAGCTTCTTTTCAAAGCCCGAAGTCGTGCCGACGACCAGATTGTTGATCCGGGCGCGCGAGGTGCCCCAGAGCGAGCGGGCGCGCTTGCTCTGCGAGCGCGGCTGCACGGCGATGGCGCCGTTCTCCAGCGCGACCGAGACGTCGTCGGGCACGGTGAAGGCGAGTTCGCCCTTCGCGCCCTTGATCCTGACGAGTTGCCCGGCGACGTTGGCGGTGACGCCGGCGGGAACCGGAACTGGCTTCTTGCCGATACGAGACATTGGATTTCTCCTGGTGTGAGCGGCGTGCGGCAGGTCTCAGAAGACCTTGCAGAGCACTTCGCCGCCCACGTTCTGTTCGCGGGCAAGGTGATCGGGCATCACGCCCTTCGGGGTCGAGATGATGGTCACGCCGAGGCCGTCGGCCACGCGCGGCATCGTCTCCACCGAAGAGTAGACGCGACGGCCGGGCTTCGACACCCGGGAGATCGACCGGATGACCGGCTGCCCCTCGTGGTATTTCAGCTCGATGTCGAACTCCGTCCGGCCGTTGCCGAACTCGGTCTCGGTGTAGCCGCGGATGTAGCCCTCGGACTGAAGCACGTCGAGCACGCGGGCCCTGAGCTTCGATCCCGGGGTGGACACGCGCGACTTGCGGCGCATCTGTGCGTTGCGGATGCGGGTCAGCATGTCGCCGAGCGGATCAATGATCGCCATGATGCGTCCTCCTCACCAGCTCGACTTGACGAGGCCGGGAACCAGCCCCTTGTTGCCGAGCTCGCGCAGCGCCACGCGCGACATCTTCAGCTTGCGGTAGACGGCGCGCGGACGCCCCGTGACCTCGCAGCGGTTGCGCACGCGGTTCGGCGCCGAGTTGCGCGGCAGTTCGGCCAGCTTCAGGCGAGCGAGGAAGCGCTCGTCCATGGACTGGCTTTCGTCATTGGCGATCGCCAGCAGACGGTTGCGCTTGCCGGCGAATTTCTTCACCAGCCGCTTGCGGTTGTTGTTCTGCTCGACGGAGCTTTTCTTAGCCATCGATCTCTCCTGGTTGCCGCGTATGAGCGGTTAAGCTCACTGCCGGAACGGGAAGTTGAAGTGCTTGAGCAGGGCGCGCGCCTCGTCGTCCGACTTCGCAGTCGTGCAGACGATCACGTCCATGCCCCAGACGGCGTCGACCTTGTCGTAGTTGATCTCGGGGAAGACGATATGCTCCTTGATCCCGAGCGCGAAATTGCCGTTGCCGTCGAACGATTTCGGGTTGAGACCCCGGAAGTCGCGCACGCGCGGCAGGGCGATGGTGACGAGGCGATCGACGAACTCGAACATCCGCGTCTTGCGCAGCGTCACCTTGCAGCCGACCGCCATGTTCTCGCGCAGCTTGAAGCCGGCGATGGCGAGGCGGGACTTGGTGATCACCGGCTTCTGGCCGGCGATGAGGGCGAGGTCGCCGGCGGCGTTGTCGACCTTCTTGCGGTCGGCCGTGGCTTCGCCGACGCCCATGTTGATGACGACCTTCTCGATGGTCGGCACTTCCATGGCGTTCTTGTAGCCGAATTCCTTGATCATCGCGGGACGAACGACGTCCTCGTAATGCTTCTTCATGCGCGGCGTGAGCGCCGCCTGCTGGTTCTCAGCCATCGATCAGATCCCCCGAACGCTTGGCGAAACGCACCTTGCGGCCATCGTCGAGCACCTTGAAGCCGACGCGGGTCGGCTTGCCGTCCTTGGGATCGGCCACCGCCAGGTTCGACAGGTCGATGGTGGCTTCCTTGGAGATGATGCCGCCTTCCGATTGCTGCGACTGCTTGGTGTGCTTCTTGACCATGTTGACGCCGCGCACGACGGCGCGCGCGTCCTTCGGCATCACCTGGAGCACTTCGCCGGCCTTGCCCTTGTCGCGGCCGGCCAGCACGACGACCTTGTCGCCCTTCTTGATCTTCGCAGCCATCACAGCACCTCTGGCGCAAGCGAGATGATCTTCATGTGGTTCCGGGCGCGCAGTTCGCGCGGGACCGGCCCGAAGATGCGGGTGCCGACGGGCTCCTTCTGGTTGTTGATCAGCACGGCCGCGTTGCGGTCGAACCGGATCACCGAACCATCGGCGCGCTTGACGTCCTTGGCGGTGCGAACGACGACCGCCTTCATGACGTCGCCCTTCTTCACGCGGCCGCGGGGAATGGCTTCCTTGATCGAGACGACGATGATGTCGCCGATGCGGGCATAGCGCCGCTTCGATCCGCCGAGAACCTTGATGCACATCACGCGACGGGCGCCGGAATTGTCCGCGACCTCGAGATTCGTCTGCACCTGGATCATGGCCTTGATCCTTCCAGTGTGTATCAGCGCGGTTTCCGGGCGGCATCAGCGCCGGCCGGACTACGACTGACGGGGGTCGATCGCCCCCTGGCCTCAACGAGGCATGTTCCGCGAAAGTGGGTTGCACTTTCGCGACCGGAACATGCCGCTAGGAACTACGCTTCCGGCGTATTTTCGAGCACGACCCAGCTCTTCAGCTTGGAGATGGGCTTCGACTCCTCGATCCAGACCTGATCGCCCACCTTGAAGGCCTGAGCCTCGTCATGGGCGTGATAGTTCTTGGTTCGACGAACCGTCTTCTTGAGAAGGGGGTGCGTATAGCGCCGCTCGACCTTCACCACAACAGTTTTGTTCTGCTTGTCGCTCACAACGACGCCCTGCAGCACGCGCTTCGGCATTTCGATCTCCTCAGGCGCTCGCGGCCACGGTCTTCGACCGTTGCAGCGTCTTGATGCGGGCGATGTCCTTGCGCACCTCGGTGACGCGCGCGGTGTTCTCCAGCTGGCCGGTGGCCTTCTGGAAGCGCAGGTTGAACTGCTCCTTCTTCAGCTTCAGGAGCTCGTCCTGAAGCAGATCCACGCTCATGACCTTCAGATCGGAGAGGCGCTTGGAAGTCTTCATGTCGTCCTCCCTCACTCGGCGATGCGCTGGATGAAACGGGTCTTGATCGGCAGCTTGGCGGCGCCGAGGCGCATCGCCTCGCGCGCGGTGTCCTCCGGCACGCCGTCGATCTCGAACATGATCCGGCCGGGCTTGACCTTGGCCGCCCAGAATTCCGGCGCGCCCTTGCCCTTGCCCATGCGGACCTCGGTCGGCTTCTTCGACACCGGCACGTCCGGGAAAATCCGGATCCAGACGCGGCCGGCGCGCTTCATGGCGCGGGTGATCGCGCGGCGGGCCGCCTCGATCTGGCGCGCGGTGACGCGCTCCGGCTCCTGCGCCTTCAGCCCGAACTGGCCGAAATTGAGGTCCGTGCCGCCCTTGGCGACGCCGGAAATGCGCCCCTTGAACTGCTTGCGGAACTTGGTCTTCTTCGGTTGCAACATGGCTCTTCTCGATCAGCCTTATGCGGCGTGGTCGCGACGCTCGCGACCGCCGGAGCGGCCGCCTTCGTCGGACTGGCGCTTGTCCTGGGCCATCGGGTCATGCTCCAGGATCTCGCCCTTGAAGATCCAGACCTTGATGCCGCAGGTTCCATAGGTGGTGAAGGCGGTGGCGACGCCGTAATCGACATCGGCGCGCAGCGTGTGCAGCGGCACGCGGCCTTCGCGATACCATTCCAGCCGGGCGATCTCGGCCCCGCCGAGACGGCCCGAGCAGTTGATCCTGATGCCCTCGGCGCCGAGACGCATGGCCGACTGGACGGCGCGCTTCATGGCGCGCCGGAAGGCGACGCGGCGCTCGAGCTGCTGCGCGATCGAATCGGCGACCAGCGTGGCGTCGATCTCGGGCTTGCGCACCTCGACGATGTTGATCGTCACGTCGGCCTTGGTCAGCGCCATCACCGCCTTGCGCAGCTTCTCGATGTCGGCGCCCTTCTTGCCGATCACCACGCCCGGACGCGCCGAGTGGATGGTGACGCGGCACTTCTTGTGCGGGCGCTCGATGATGATCTTCGAGATCGCCGCCTGCTTCAGCATCTTCATGAGCATGGCGCGGATCGCCATGTCCTCGTGCAGGAGCTTGCCGTACTCGCCCTTCTGCGCGAACCAGCGCGAATCCCAGGTGCGGTTGATGCCGAGGCGGAAGCCGATCGGATTGATTTTCTGACCCATCGTTCTCTCCTCAGGCCTTCGCCGCCTGGACTTCGCGCACCACGATCGTGATGTTGGCGAAGGGCTTCAGGATGCGGGCGCCGCGACCCCGCGCCCGGGCGTGGAAGCGCTTCATCACCAGCGCCTTGCCGACGAAGGCCTGGGCCACGACGAGGTCGTCGACGTCGAGATCATGGTTGTTCTCGGCGTTGGCGATGGCGCTCTGCAGGCACTTGCGCACGTCGAGCGAAATCCGCTTGCGCGAGAATTCCAGATCGGCGAGCGCCGTCGAGACCTTCTTGCCGCGGATCATCTGGGCAAGCAGGTTCAGCTTCTGCGGGCTGACGCGGAGGTTGCGGGCGACCGCGAGAGCCTCGTTGTCAGGCAGCGCACGGGGGGCGGATGGCTTTCCCATGGCTTACTTCCTCTTCGCCTTCTTGTCCGCGGCGTGGCCGTGGAAGGTGCGCGTCGGCGAAAACTCGCCGAATTTGTGACCCACCATTTCCTCCGACACCGACACCGGCACATGCTTGTGGCCGTTGTAGACGCCGAACGTCAGACCGACGAACTGCGGAAGGATCGTGGAGCGGCGGCTCCAGATCTTGATCACCTCGGATCGGCTCGCGGAACGAGCGACCTCGGCTTTTTTCAGAAGGTATCCGTCGACGAACGGACCTTTCCAAAGCGAACGCGCCATGACGGACCTCAGTTCTTCTTCTTGCGGGCGTGACGGCTCGACACGATGAAGGTGTCGGTCCGCTTGTTCGAGCGGGTCTTCTTGCCCTTGGTCGGCTTGCCCCAGGGGGTCACCGGGTGACGACCGCCCGAGGTGCGGCCTTCGCCGCCGCCATGGGGATGGTCGACAGGGTTCATCGAGACGCCGCGGTTGTGCGGGCGGCGGCCGAGCCAGCGCGAGCGCCCGGCCTTGCCGTCATTGCGGTTCATGTGATCGGGGTTCGAGACCGCGCCGACCGTGGCGTAGCACAGCCCGCTGATCAGGCGCTGCTCGCCCGAGTTCAGCCGGACGATGACGTAGCCCTGGTCGCGCCCGACGATCTGGGCGTAGTTGCCGGCCGAACGCGCCAGCGCTCCGCCCTTGCCGATCTTGAGCTCGACATTGTGGACGATCGTGCCGATCGGCAGCGACGCCATCGGGCCGGCGTTGCCGGGCTTCACATCGACGGACGGACCCGAAATCACACTGTCGCCGACGGCCAGGCGCTGCGGCGCCAGGATATAGGCCTGCTCGCCGTCGCTGTACTTGATCAGCGCGATGAAGGCCGTGCGATTGGGATCATATTCGATCCGCTCGACGACCGCCGGAACGCCGTCCTTGCCGCGACGCTTGAAGTCGATCAGGCGCAGGGTGCGCTTGTGGCCGCCGCCGCGGAAGCGGACGGTGACGCGGCCGAGATTGTTGCGCCCGCCGGAGGACGACTTGCCCTCGGTCAGCACCTTCAGCGGCTTGCCCTTGTAGAGCTCGCTGCGGTCGACGATCACGAGCTGGCGAAGGCTCGGCGTGATCGGCTTGAAACTCTTCAAGGCCATGATGACGATCCTTCCTTCACAGGCCCGTGGTCACGTCGATGGAATGACCATCTTCGAGCGTGACGACGGCTTTCTTGACGTCCGCGCGCTGGCCGAGACGGCCGCGGAAGACCTTGATCTTGCCTTCGGTGACGATCGTGTTGACGCTCTTCACCTTCACGTCGAACAGCTTCTCGATCGCCGCCTTGATCTGCGGCTTGGTCGCGCTCTTGGCGACCTTGAACACGACCTTGTTGTGCTCGGACAGCATGGTCGCCTTTTCGGTGATCACCGGCCCGCGAATGACGTCGTAGTGCCGGGGGTCCAGATTCTTCGAAGCCTGGCTCATTTGAAGCGCGCCTCCAGCGCATCGACGGCCGAGCGGGTCAAGACGAGCTTGTCGCGGCGCAGGATGTCGTAGACGTTGATGCCCTGGACCGGCAGCACGTCGACGTTCGGGATCGAGCGGGCGGCCAGGCCGAAATTCACGTCGATCTCGGCGCCGCCGATCACCAGCGCGCTCGACAGGTCGAGCTTGCTGAAATGGCCGAGCAGCAGCTTGGTCTTCGGTTCGGACAGCTTGACGTCGTCGATGATGACGATGCCGGCGCCCTTGGCCTTGGACGAGAGGGCATGGCGCAGCGCCAGCGCCCTCACCTTCTTGGGCAGATCATGGGCATGGTCGCGCACGATCGGGCCGAAGGCCTTGCCGCCGCCGCGGAACTGCGGGGCGGACGCCGCGCCGTGGCGTGCGCCGCCGGTGCCCTTCTGCTTGTAGATCTTCTTGCGCGAGCGATCGACTTCCGAGCGGCCCTTCGACTTGTGCGTGCCGGCCCGACGCTTGGCGAGCTGGTAGCGCACCATGCGGGCGAGGATGTCGGCGCGCGGCTCGAGGCCGAAAATCGCATCCGACAGCTCGATCGAGCCGGCGGAGCCGCCTTCGAGAGTGGTGATATCGAGCTTCATCACACAGTCTCCTCGGACGCCTGGGCCTCGGCCGGCGCCTGCGTCGCCTCGCCGGCGGTCTTGAACTTGCCGGGACGCGGCGCATCCTTGGGCAGCGCGCGCTTGACCGCGTCGCGGACATGGATCCAGCCGCCGGCATGGCCGGGCACGGCGCCCTCGACCAGGATCAGGCCGCGCTCGGCGTCCGTCTGCACCACGCGCAGGTTCTGCGTGGTGACGCGCTCGACGCCGAGATGTCCGGGCATCTTCTTGTTCTTGAAGGTCTTGCCCGGGTCCTGGCGTCCGCCGGTCGAACCGATCGAACGGTGCGAGACCGAGACGCCGTGGGTGGCGCGAAGACCGCCGAAATTCCAGCGCTTCATGCCGCCGGCGAAACCCTTGCCGAGCGTCGTGCCGCTGACGTCGACGAACTGGCCGACGACGAAATGATCGGCCGTCAGCTCCGCGCCGACCGGGATCAACGCGTCGTCGGAGACGCGGAACTCGACGATCTTGCGCTTGGGCTCGACCTTGGCCACGGCGAAATGGCCGCGCTCCGCCTTCGAGACGTTCTTGACCTTGGCCAGGCCGGAGCCGAGCTGCACGGCGACATAGCCGTTCTTCTCGATAGTGCGATGCGCGACGACCTGGCAGTTGTCGAGCTTCAGCACGGTGACGGGAATATGCTGCCCGGCATCGGTGAAGATGCGGGTCATCCCGACTTTCTGTGCAATCACACCGGAACGCATCGGTGCATACCTTCCCTTGGGGTCATGTCCATCCGGCGCGGAGGCAGGAGACAGAGGACCCGGCTAAAACGGATCAGAGCTTGATTTCGACGTCGACGCCGGCGGCGAGATCGAGCTTCATGAGGGCGTCGACCGTCTGGGGGGTCGGATCGACGATGTCGAGAACCCGCTTGTGGGTCCGCATTTCGAACTGCTCGCGCGACTTCTTGTCGATGTGCGGCGAGCGGTTGACCGTGAACTTCTCGATGAGCGTCGGCAGCGGGATCGGGCCGCGAACCTGAGCGCCCGTCCTCTTGGCGGTCGACACGATCTCGCGCGTCGAGGCGTCGAGAATGCGGTGGTCGAACGCCTTGAGGCGGATCCGGATGTTCTGACCGTTCATGGTGCTTTTCTTCCTGGGC
>JAKFWE010000511.1 GCA_021732895.1 Allobosea sp.
CGAGGAAGGTGCGCCCCATCAGGAAGTTCGACGCCTCGGCCGCGACGTTCTTGGCTAGCTTGGCGAGGCGTTGCGTCGCGATGACGCCGGCGAGCCCGCGCTTGCGGCCCCGGCACATCAGATTCGTCATCGCGCCGAGCGAGAGCCTTCGCGCCTCGTCGGAGGCTTCGCCGGCCATCACCGGCGCGAAGAGCTGCGCCTCGTCGACGACGACGAGCAGCGGGAACCAGAACGCCCGCTCGACGTCGAACAATCCGCCGAGAAAGGCGGCCGTGGCGCGCAGCTGCTCGTCGGCGTCGAGGTTCTCGAGATTCAGCACCACGGAGACCCGGTGCTGTCGCACGCGCAGGGCGATGCGCTGCAATTCGGCCTCGCCGCAGGCGGCGTCGATCACGACATGGCCGAACTGGTCGGACAGCGAGACGAAATCGCCCTCGGGGTCGATCACCGCCTGCTGCACCAGCGGCGCGCTCTGTTCGAGCAACCGGCGCAGCAGGTGGGATTTGCCCGAGCCGGAATTGCCCTGCACGAGAAGCCGCGTCGCCAGCAGTTCGGCGAGGTCGAGCCAGGCCGGTTCGCCGCCGCGCCCGGCTCCCATGTCGATGGCGCTGCTCATGCCGTGGTCGTGCCGCTCGCTGGTTCAGGGTCGGGCCGCGCTTCTAGCACGCGGGACAGCCGCGCCGTGGCGCGACCGCCGACCTTCCACAACTTAGCGATCGGGCCTCACCTCGGGCAGCGCCGGGCGCGCTCGTCGTGGGCGATCTCGGCGATGACGCGGCGCTGGCTCGCCGAAAGCGGCACGTCCGCGACGTCGTCGTAGACACATCCGGCGTTGCCGAAGGCCTCTATGCCGCGCCTTGTGCGGAAGCAGTAGCCCTGCGCCTTGTAGATCTCGTTGCGGGCGAACCAGAGGTCGTCGCAGGATTGCGCGAGGACCGGCCGCGGCGCGGTCGTCATCGCCAGTGTCGTAAAACTGAATAAAATCAACGTCCTGAGAAGCATGGCGTAATTGTCCTGCGAGTCCTAGCGCGTCTTCTCGAACAGCTCCCGGCCGATCAGCATGCGCCGGATCTCGCTCGTCCCCGCGCCGATCTCGTAGAGCTTGGCGTCGCGCAGCAGGCGGCCGGTCGGATAATCATTGATGTAGCCGTTGCCGCCGAGAAGCTGGATCGCGTCGAGCGCGATCTGGGTCGCCTTCTCGGCCGAGATCAGGATCGCGCCGGCGGCGTCCTCGCGCGTGGTCTCGCCCCGGTCGCAGGCCTTGGCCACGGCGTACACATAGGCCTTGCAGGCGTTCATCATGACATACATGTCGGCGAGCTTGCCCTGCACGAGCTGGAACTGGCCGATCGACTGGCCGAACTGCTTGCGCTCGTGGACATAGGGCATGACCACGTCGAGCGCCGCCTGCATGATGCCGAGCGGGCCGGCCGACAGCACGACGCGCTCGTAATCCAGCCCCGACATCAGCACATTGACGCCGCGCCCGACCGAACCGAGCACGTTCTCCTCGGGCACCTCGCAGTCCTCGAAGACGAGCTCGCAGGTGTCGGAGCCGCGCATGCCGAGCTTGTCGAGCTTCTGGGCGGTGGAAAAGCCCTTCATCCCCTTCTCGATCAGGAAGGCCGAGATGCCGCGCGAGCCGGCTTCCGGATCGGTCTTGGCGTAGACGACCAGCGTCTCGGCGATCGGCCCGTTGGTGATCCACATCTTGTTGCCGGTCAGGACATAGCGGTCGCCCTTCTTCACCGCTCTCGTCTTCATCGAGACGACGTCGGAGCCCGCGCCCGGCTCGGACATGGCCAGCGCCCCGACATGCTCGCCCGAGATCAGCTTCGGCAGGTATTTCGCCTTCTGCGCGGCGTTGCCGTTGCGGGCGATCTGGTTGATGCAGAGATTGGAATGGGCGCCGTAGCTGAGGCCGACCGAGGCGGAGGCTCTGGAGACCTCCTCGATCGCCACGACATGCTCGAGATAGCCCAGCCCCGCGCCGCCATCCTCTTCCTTCACCGTGATCCCGTGCAGGCCAAGCGCGCCCATCTGCGGCCAGAGATCGCGCGGGAACTGGTTCGTCCGGTCGATCTCCTCGGCGCGCGGGGCGATCTTCTCCTGGGCGAAGCTCTGGACCGTGTCGCGGATCGCGTCGGCGGTCTCGCCGAGATCGAAATTGAACGGGCGCGGCGCGTTGGCGAGCATGATCTGGACCTCCCGGACGGGCGGAGCATGCGACCCGTGCTCCGCATCCCCGCCTTATAGCGCGTAAACCGCGCCTGTCAGCGCGGCATTCTACGCCGCGCATGGTTGTGCGTTGTCGCGCGCCCAAGAGTCCGGTAGACCGCCCGTTCAGTCATCAATCCGGAGCGCCCGCGTGGCCAACGACGCCGAGATCAAGAGCAAGACGGCGAAGGACGAGGGCGGGGTCCTCGAGACGATCAAGGTCGTCGTCCAGGCGCTGCTGATCGCGCTCGTCATCCGCACGCTTCTGTTCCAGCCGTTCAATATCCCGACGGGCTCGCTGATCCCGACCCTGCTGATCGGCGACTACCTTTTCGTCTCGAAATACACCTACGGATACTCGAAGCACTCGATGCCGTTCAGCCCGGCCGTGTTCGACGGCCGGGTCTGGGCGACCGAGCCCAAGCGCGGCGACATCGCGGTGTTCAAGCTGCCCAGCGACAACGCCACAGACTACATCAAGCGCGTCGTCGGCCTGCCCGGCGACCGCATCCAGATGATCGACGGCATCCTGCACATCAACAACGCGCCGGTGAAGCGCGAGCGCATCGCCGACTTCGTCACGCAGGACAACTGGGGCCGCAACGCCTCGGTGACGCAGTATCGCGAGACCCTGCCCAACGGCGTCAGCCACGCCGTCATCGAGCGCGAGGGCGATGGCGGCACCTTCGACAACACCGTGGCCTTTCGCGTTCCGCCCGGTCATTTCTTCATGATGGGCGACAACCGCGACAACTCGCTCGATTCGCGCGACCGCAGCGTCGGCTTCGTGCCGTTCGAGAACTTCGTCGGCCGGGCCGAGATCATCTTCTTCTCGATCGAGGAGGGCGCTTCCGCCTGGCGTGTCTGGGAATGGCCGTGGACCGTGCGCTGGAACCGCATCTTCAGCGGCATCAAGTGACGAAACCCGTCGAGCCCGGCCGCAGGGCGCATGATCTCGGCAAGAATGATCTCGGCAGGCTGGAGACGATGCTCGGCCACGTCTTCCATGAGCGCGGGCTCCTGGAGACGGCGCTCACCCATATGAGCGCGGAGGCCGCGCGGCACGGCAGTTACCAGCGCCTCGAATTTCTCGGCGACCGGGTGCTCGGCCTGAGCGTCGCCGACATGCTGTTCCAGCGCTATCCGCAGGCCGAAGAGGGCGACATGTCGCGCCGGCTGGCCGATCTCGTGCGCAAGGAGACCTGCGCCGAGATCGCGATCGCCTGGGATCTCGGCGCGTTCCTGCGGCTCGGCGAGGGCGAGATTCTCAACGGCGCCCGCAAGAACCGGGCGATCCTGGCGGATGCCTGCGAAGCCGTCATCGGCGCGGTCTTCATCGACGGCGGCTACGACGCCGCGCGCGCGCTGGTCGAACGCGGCTTCGGCGAGCGCCTGCTGCGCGCCGGTCGGCCGCTGCGCGACGCCAAGACGGCGCTGCAGGAATGGGCGCAGGGCCAGGGCCTCGCGACCCCGACCTACAGCGAGCGCGGCCGCTCCGGCCCCGATCATGCGCCGCTGTTCCGGATCGCGGCCAAGATCGGCGGCATGCCCGACGCCGAGGCGGAGGGCCGCTCCAAGCGCCTGGCCGAGCAGGCGGCGGCGGAAGCGTTTCTGCGCCGCGAGGGGCTCTGGAGCGCCACCATGGAGAGCGACGATGGCTGAGGCCGACGCACCCCCCGGTCGGAGCGGGCCTTCCGCCTGCGGCTTCGTCGCATTGATCGGCGCGCCCAACGCCGGCAAGTCGACGCTGCTGAACCAGCTCGTCGGCGCCAAGGTCTCGATCGTCTCGCGCAAGGTGCAGACGACGCGCACGCAGGTGCGCGGCATCGCGCTCTCGGGCCAGGCCCAGATCATCTTCGTCGACACGCCCGGCATCTTCCAGCCGAAGCGCCGGCTCGACCGCGCCATGGTGACGAGCGCCTGGGGCGGGGCGACCGATGCGGATCTGATCGGCGTGCTGATCGACGTCGAGCGCTTCGCCCACGAGGAGAACGTGGCGCTGCTGGAGAAGCTCGCCGAGCTGAAGCAGCCGAAATTCCTGATCCTGAACAAGATCGACACGGTGGCGAAGGAGAAGCTGCTCGAGATCACCACGAAGGTGAACGATCAGGGCCAGTTCGAGGCGACCTTCATGATCGCGGCGCTGACCGGCTACGGCGTCAAGGACATCCTGGCCTGGCTCGAAAGCCGCCTGCCGCCCGGGCCCTGGCTCTATCCCGAGGACCAGATCTCGGATGCGCCGCTGCGCTTCCTCGCCGCCGAGATCACACGCGAGAAAATCTTCGAGCGGCTGCATGACGAACTGCCCTATCGCTCGACGGTCGAGACCGAGAGCTGGCAGCAGCGCCCCGACGGCTCGGTGCGCATCGAGCAGACGATCTATGTCGAGCGGGAGGGCCAGCGCAAGATCGTGCTGGGCGAGGGCGGGCAGACGATCAAGGCGATCGGCCAGAAGGCCCGCATCGAGATTGCCGACGCGGCCGAAGCCAAGGTGCACCTCTTCCTGTTCGTGAAGGTGCGCGAGAACTGGAGCGACGATCCCGAGCGCTACCGCGAGATGGGCCTGGAATTCCCGAAGGGTTAGCGTTCCGCCCGGAGCGTGGCGACTTGGCTCCGGACCACGATCCGCGAGGCGCCCGCGCCCCTGCTCGAGGTCAAGCGCGAGGACTGGTCCTTCGGCGGCGGCGTCGCCCAGTATGTCGCCTGACCGGCGCGTCCCGGCGAGCGGCGGCGAATTGACCGGATCGACGTCCGCGCCCTAATTCACGGCGATGGAATGGACCGACGAGGGAACCGTCATCGGCGTCCGGCGGCACGGCGAGAGCGCCGTGATCCTGGAGGCGATGACGCGCCGGCACGGCCGCCATCTCGGCCTCGTGCGCGGCGGGCGCTCGGCCAGGCTCCAGCCGGTGATCCAGCCCGGCAACGCAGTCTCGCTGACCTGGCGAGCGCGGCTCGACGAGCATCTCGGCGACTACAAGGTCGAACTCCTCGCTTCCCACGCGGCGCGGCTGATCGTCGCTCCGGTCGCGCTGTGCGGGCTCGCGACGGTGTCGGCCCTGTTGCGCCTGCTGCCGGAGCGCGATCCCCATCCCGGCCTGCACGAGGCGCTCGCCGTGCTGATCGCGCATCTCGACGACGAGGCGCTGGCGCCGGCGCTGGTGGTGCGCTTCGAACTGGCCATGCTGGCCGAACTCGGCTTCGGGCTCGATCTGGCGCGCTGCGCCGTCACCGGAAGCATGGACGATCTCGGCCATGTCTCGCCGAAATCGGGCAAGGCGGTCAGCCGCGCGGCCGCCGCGCCCTATCTCGACCGCCTGCTGACCTTGCCGGCCTTCCTGTCGGAGGGGCAGGGCGGGCGTGCGCCGTCAGTCGCCGACATCACAGCGGGCTTCGCGCTCACGGGGTTCTTCCTGAAGCGGCATGTCTTCGAGCCGCGCGGGCTCTTCGAGCCGGCGGAGCGGGCGCAGCTTGTCGAGTTGGCGGCGAGAATCCACTGAATTTGCAGCGCTTGCGAGCATCGGCGCTTTGCGCGTCGCGGTCGCAGCCTGCACTGTCGGGGCACTGATTCGCGCGATCGTCACGCCCCCGGCTGCCCCGGTCGAGGTCACGGACCCAAGCTCCCGGCGCGTGGCCCCGGGCTGACGACGCGCAGCAAGCGAGATCGAGTTCAGCCATGGGCAAGCCCGTCGAGCCGCCGCCGGAGGATGAATCCGAGCGCGTCGATCTGAAGACCGCGCTGGAGGAGCGTTATCTCGCCTATGCGCTCTCGACCATCATGCACCGCGCCCTGCCGGATGCGCGCGACGGGCTGAAGCCGGTCCATCGCCGCATCCTGCACGCGATGCGGCTGCTGCGGCTCGATCCCGGCCAGGTCCACAAGAAATGCGCCCGCATCGTCGGCGACGTCATCGGCAAGTTCCATCCCCATGGCGACCAGTCGGTCTACGACGCGCTGGTCAGGCTCGCGCAGGATTTCGCCCAGCGCTATCCGCTCGTCGATGGGCAGGGCAATTTCGGCAATGTCGACGGCGACAACGCCGCCGCCTATCGCTACACCGAAGCGCGCATGACCGAGGTCGCGCGCCTCCTGCTCGACGGCATCGAGGAAGACGCGGTCGATTTCCGCGAGACCTACAATGGCGAGGACGAGGAGCCGGTCGTGCTCCCGGCCGCCTTCCCCAACCTGCTGGCCAACGGCTCGCAGGGCATCGCGGTCGGCATGGCGACCTCGATTCCGCCCCACAATGCGGCCGAACTCTGCGACGCCGCGCTCTACCTGATCCAGCATCCGGAGACGACGTCGGCGCAGCTGATGACCTTCGTTCAGGGACCGGATTTCCCGACCGGCGGCGTCATCGTCGAGACCGCCGCCGCGATGGCCGAGACCTACCGCACCGGGCGCGGCGCCTTTCGCACCCGCGCCCGCTGGCATGTCGAGGATCTCGGCCGCGGAACCTGGTCCGTGATCGTCACCGAGATCCCCTACATGGTGCAGAAGGGCCGGCTGATCGAGAAGATCGCCGAACTCTTCAACGAGAAGAAGCTGCCGCTCGTCGCCGACATCCGCGACGAATCGGCCGAAGACATCCGCGTCGTCATCGAGCCGCGCGCCCGCACGGTCGACGCCACGCTGATGATGGAGCAGCTCTTCCGGCTGACCGAGCTGGAAGCCCGCATCCCGATGAACATGAACGTGCTGAACGGCGGGCTGGTGCCGCGCGTGCTCGGCCTGAACGAGGCGCTGCGCGCCTGGCTCGACCACCGCCGCGAGGTGCTGCTGCGCCGCTCGCGCTTCCGGCTTGCCGCGATCGAGAAGCGGCTGGAAATCCTGCGCGGCCTGCTGATCGTCTATCTCGATCTCGACCGGGTCATCAAGATCATCCGCGAGGAGGACGAGCCGAAGATCGAGCTGATGCGCGTCTTCGAGCTCACCGAGGTTCAGGCCAACGCCATTCTCGACACGAGGCTGCGCGCCCTGCGCAAGCTGGAGGAGATGGCGCTCAAGACGGAGCTCGACGAGTTGACGGTCGAGAAGGGCCAGATCGAGGGGCTGCTGGCCTCCGACGCGACGCAGTGGAAGCTGATCGCCCATGACATCCGCGGCGTGAAGAAGCTGTTCGGCCCCGAGACCGCGATCGGCAGGCGCCGCACGACCTTCGCCACGATGCCCGACACCGCCGATCTCGACCTGAGCCAGGCCATGGTCGAGCGTGAGCCGGTGACGGTCGCGATCTCGCAGAAGGGCTGGATCAGGGCGCTGAAGGGCCACGTCCAGGATCTCTCGACCCTAACCTTCAAGGGCGACGACGCGCTGCGCACCGCCTTCTTCACCGAGACGACGGCCCGGATTCTGGTCCTGGCCTCCAACGGCAAGATCTTCACGCTGGAGGCGGCAAGGCTGCCGGGCGGGCGCGGCTTCGGCGATCCGATCCGCCTGATGATCGAGCTGGAGGAGCATGCCGCGATCGTCTCGGCCTTCCCCTACCGGCCGGGCCTCAAGCTGCTGATGGTGACGACGGATGGTCGCGGCTTCGTCGCGCCGACCGACGACATCGTCGCCAACACCCGCAAGGGCCGGCAGGTGCTGAACGTCGACACGCCGGCCGAGGCGCTGCTCGCCATTCCCGCCGAGGGCGACCATGTCGCGATCATCGGCGAGAACCGCAAGCTGCTCTGCTTCCCGCTCTCCGAGGTCGCGGCGATGGCGCGCGGCAAGGGCGTGCGCCTGCAACGCTACAAGGACGGCGGCCTCGCCGACGCCAAGGTCTTCACGCTGTCGGAGGGCCTGACCTGGCGCGACAGCTCCGGGCGGACCTGGACGGTCGCGGAGAAGGAACTGGCCGAGTGGCTGGGGCATCGCGGAGAGGCGGGCCGGCTGCCGCCGAAGGGCTTCCCGAAGAACAACAGGTTTGGGGGGTAGGCGGCGACCCCTCGCTCAAGCCACGGGGAAGACCTCGCCAGGACGGAGAGGGGACGCCCCCGATCGTCGCATTATGGCAAAGAGGTCAGTGCCTTGGCCAGCCGTGCTGAATCGATCCGACAGGGGCGGCAATCGAATCCTCAGCGGATTTCCTGCCCGACGACGCCGACCTCGAGCCCGAGCGTGAGATTGTTCGTCACGGCCCATTCGACGCCGGCGCGCGCCACCGGGCGCACGGCGATGTCGCTGCGCGAGAAGGGCGCGGAGAACGAGGTCGCGCCGAATCGCAGCGTCTCGTTCAGCGC
>JAKFWE010000515.1 GCA_021732895.1 Allobosea sp.
GAACGCGGCCGCCGGCCTGCTGACGCCGTCGGCCGGCCGGGTCGACATCTTCGGCGCGCCGCTCTCCGGGCTGAACCGCCGCGCCGGCTATCTCTTCCAGCAGGATGCGCTGATGCCGTGGAAGACGGCGCTGAACAACGTCAAGGTCGCGCTCGAACCGATGGGCGTCTCCGACGCCGAGGCCGACAGGCGCGCGCGCGAGTGGCTCGCCCGCGTCGGCCTGCGCGCCTTTGTCGATCGCTATCCGCACATGCTGTCCGGCGGCCAGCGCAAGCGCGTCGCGCTGGCGCAGATGCTGATCCGCGATCCGGAAATCCTGCTGATGGACGAGCCTTTCGGGCCGCTCGACGCGCAAACCCGGCAGATCATGGGCAATCTCCTGCTCGATCTCTGGTCGAAGGACCGCAAGGCGCTGATCTTCGTGACGCATGATCTGGAAGAGGCGATCGCGCTGTCCGACAGGGTCGTGGTGATGTCGGCGGGGCCGGCGGCCGGCATCGTCGCCGACTATCATGTTCCGCTGCCGCGCCCGCGCGACATCGCCGAGATCCGGCTGGACAAGGCCTTCCACGAAATCCACCGCGACATCTGGGCCTCGCTGCGCATCGAGGTGCAGAAGGCCTACGCCATGGGCGACGGGCGCGAGCTGGTCGAGGGGGCGGGCACATGAGCCGCGCCAGACTGCTCTTCCTGCAGGCGATGGTGATGGTCGTCTTCCTGCTGTTCTGGCATGTGGCGACGGCCTATCCGCTTCTGGGCGACATCAAGACGATCCAGTTCTTCTTCTCGACCCCGGCGGCGGTGCTGGCGCGGACCTGGAACCAGCTCACCGGAACCGAGATCTACTGGCATATCGGCATCACGCTGACCGAGACCGTTCTCGCCTTCGTCATCGGCTCGCTGGCGGGGATCTTCTTCGGCTTCACCTTCGCGCGGCGCGAGCTGCTCGCCGCCGTGTTCGACCCCTACATCAAGGCCGCCAACGCCCTGCCGCGCGTCGTGCTGGCGCCGATCTTCGCGCTCTGGTTCGGGCTCGGCATCTGGTCGAAGGTCGCGCTCGGCTTCACGCTGGTCTTCTTCATCGTCTTCTTCAACGTCTATCAGGGCGTGCGCGAGGTGTCGCCGACGGTGCTGGCCAACGCCCGCATGCTCGGCATGAACGAACGCCAGCTCTTCAAGCACGTCTACTGGCCGGCGGCGCTGACCTGGATGTTCTCGTCGCTGCACACCTCGGTCGGCTTCGCGCTGATCGGGGCGGTGGTGGGCGAGTATCTCGGCTCCTCGGCCGGGCTCGGCTACAAGATCCAGGAGGCCGAGAGCGTTTTCGACGTCACCGGCGTGTTCTCGGGCATGATGATCCTGACGATCTTCGTCATCATGATCGACTGGGTCGTCACGCTGGTCGAGAGGCGGCTGCTGGTCTGGAAGCCGGGGCAGAGCGCGACCACGACGACGTGAGTGTTGCCGCCGCCGGCCAAATCCGCCTATCGTGACGCCCAATCGCGCCCGACAGAGGCGCGAAGCGCCATCAACCCGGAGGAACGATCGATGAACTTCACCCGTCGCGCGGCGCTCGCAGCGCTCGCCATCTCGTCTGCGCTCGGCTTCTCGCCGCAGGGCGCTCTCGCCCAGAACGCCGAGAAGCCCGACGTCACGCTCGGCGTCGGCGGCAAGCTTCTCCTCTACTACCTGCCGCTGACCGTCGCGGAGCGGAAGGGCTATTTCAAGGAACAGGGGCTCAACGTCACGATCAACGATTTCGGCGGCGGCGCGAAGTCGCTGCAGGCGCTGATCGGCGGCTCGGTCGATGTCGTCACCGGCGCCTACGAGCACACCATCCGCATGCAGGCGAAGGGGCAGGACGTGCGCGCCGTGGTCGAGCTCGGGCGTTTCCCCGGCATCACCATCGCGGTGCGCAAGGAGCTCGCCGGCAAGGTCAAGTCGGCCGCCGACTTCAAGGGGCTCAAGATCGGCGTCACCGCGCCCGGCTCCTCGACGGCGCTGACCGCGCAATACGCCATGATCAAGGCCGGGCTGAAAGCCACGGACGCCGCCATCATCGGCGTCGGGGCCGGGGCCAGCGCGGTCGCCGCGGTCAAGCAGGGTCAGGTCGACATCATCTCGCATCTCGACCCGGTGATCTCGAAGCTCGAGGCCGACGGCGACGTGACGGCGCTGATCGACACCCGCACCGAGGCCGGCACGCGCGCGGTGTTCGGCGGCTCGAACCCGGCGGCGGTGCTCTATCTCAAGGGCGATTTCGCCGAGAAGAACCCGGTCACCACGCAGAAGCTGACGAACGCCTTCGTCAAGGCGCTGAAATGGCTGGAGACCGCCAAGCCCGAGGACGTCGCCGATCTGGTGCCGGCTGAATACCATCTCGGCGACAAGGCGCTCTATCTGCGGGCCGTGAAGAATTCGCTGGAGAGCTATTCGCGCACCGGCGTCTCGACGCCCGAGGCGCAGCAGAGCATGTATGAGGCGCTCAAGCTGCTCGATCCGGAACTGGCGAGCTCGAAGGTGGACCTGCGGACGACCTTCATGGACAGCTTCGCCAAGAAGGCGGCGGCGGGTTCGTAAGAGGAACCCTTTTCCCCTTGTGGATGCGGCGCGAGGAACCCTCTCCCGGATGGGAGAGGGCAGGGTGAGGGACGGCCGCTGTTCATTTGGACGCGACGGAGCCGTCGCGCCAAATTCGGAAACGGCAGGCCCTCATCCGGCCCTCCGGGCCACCTTCTCCCATCCGGGAGAAGGGATAGAAGCGATGTGGCCGCGGCGAAGGCGAAGAGGAGCGCGCCGCCTGATCGCTTCCATCACGCCTTTCGATTTGCGGTCGGCACGCCGCTGCGGCTAGACCATGGCCTCCCCGCCGCGAAGCCGATCATCATGAACATCCTCTCGATCCAGTCGCATGTCGCCTATGGCCATGTCGGCAACGCGTCCGCCGTGTTTCCGATGCAAAGGCTCGGCGTCGACGTCTGGCCGATCCATACGGTGCAGTTCTCCAACCATACCGGCTACGGCGCCTGGAAGGGTCGGGTCTTCGATGGCGGCATGATCGACGAGGTCATGGAAGGCATCGCCGAGCGCGGCCTGCTGCCCTCCTGCGACGGGGTGCTGTCGGGCTATATGGGCTCGGCCGACATCGGCCACGCCATCCTGCACGCCGTCGAGCGCGTGCGCGCCGCCAATCCCAAGGCGATCTATTGTTGCGATCCGGTGATCGGCGATGTCGGGCGCGGAATCTTCGTGCGGCCGGGCATCCCGGAGTTCATGCGCGAGCAGGCGGCGCCGGCGGCCGACATCGTCACCCCCAACCAGTTCGAGCTGGAGCTGCTCACCGACATCGCGATCTCGACGCTGGCCGACGCGCACCGCGCCGTCGAGGCGCTGCGCGGCGTCGGCCCCAGAGTGGTGCTGGTGACCTCGCTCGTCACCGAGGAGACGCCGGCCGACGCGATCGACATGATGGCGAGCGACGCGAGCGGCTCCTTCCGCGTGCGCACGCCCAGGCTCGACGTCAGCGTCAACGGAGCGGGCGATGCGATCGCGGCGCTGTTCCTGGTGCATTACATGCGCGAGAATTCGGCTGCGGCGGCGCTCGCCAAGGCCTCGGCCTCGATCTACGGGCTGCTGAAGCGCACCCGGGAGGCCGGCTCGCGCGAAATCCTCACCGTGGCGGCGCAGGACGAATTCGTGACGCCGACACATCACTTCGTTCCCGAGCCGGTCTGACCGGGACGTCCGCCACCAACAGGGACCATCGGCCATGACCCGCCGTTTCGTCACGCTCGACGTCTTCACGACCCGCAGGAACGCGGGCAATCCGCTGGCCGTGGTGCTCGATGCCGAGGGGCTCGACACGGCGGCGATGCAGATGATCGCCCGCGAGTTCAACCTGTCCGAGACGGTGTTCGTGTCGCCCCCGTCCAACCCCGCCCGTCGCGCCGCGCTGCGCATCTTCACGCCCGGCCAGGAACTGCCCTTCGCGGGCCACCCCACGGTCGGGACGGCGGTGCTGCTCGCACTGCTCGACGCGAAGGACGGCAAGGCCGCCGGTCTCGTCACGCTGGAGGAGAAAGTCGGGCCGGTCGACTGCGTCGTTTCGGTTTCGGGCGGCGAGCGCGGTCACGCGCTGTTCACGCTGCCGAAGCTGCCGATGCGGCTGGATCAGCCCGTTCCGGAGGCGACGCTAGCCGCCGCGATCGGTGTCGAACGCGAGGAGATCGGCTTCGACGACCATCTGCCGAGCGCGTTCAGCGGCGGCGTGCCCTTCACGCTGCTGCCGCTGGCGAGCCGCGATGCGGTGGCGCGAGCCTTCCCCGCCGGCGTCTTCGCCGAGGCAGTGGCGGAAGCGGCCAATCCCAATCTGTTCGCCTATTGCCGCGAGACGGCCGAGCCCGGCCATCACTACCATGCGCGCATGTTCTGGCCGGCCGCGGGCGTGAACGAAGACCCGGCGACAGGCGGCGCGGTCGCCGCCTTCGCCGGCGCGGTGATGGCGTTCGACCGGCCGGGCGACGGCGAGCATAGTCTGGTGATCGAGCAGGGCTACGAGATGGGCAGGCCCTCGCAGATCACCCTCGAGCTCACCGTCGCCGGCGGGGCGCTGGCGTCGGCGCGGATCGGCGGGCATGCCGTCA
This sequence comes from Allobosea sp., assembly GCA_021732895.1. Lineage (GTDB taxonomy): Bacteria > Pseudomonadota > Alphaproteobacteria > Rhizobiales > Beijerinckiaceae > Allobosea. The sequence continues at coordinate 4,644 of JAKFWE010000515.1, forward strand.
TGGTCAGCGAGGGACGGCTGCTTTGAACGGCGTCGTCGATGGCGACATCGTCGAACTGGCGCGCATCGACGCCGTGGTCGAGGCCCATGACTGGGCTTTCGCCCGCGACCACGCCGCGGAGATCGCGGCGCATTGGGCCGGGATCAGCGCGGGCAAGCCGGCCATGTATGACGGGCGCGTCATGCTCCAGCATCGTGGCGCCGTCCGCGACGGCGTGTTCGAGGCGGGCTATTTCGAGACCGATTATTCCGCCTTCATCGCGTGGCGCGATTTCGGCCATCCCGGCCCGGTCGTCCGCAACGGCTTCGCCATGGCGGCGCTGCGTGCGGCCGACGGCGCGTTCCTGTGCGGGCGGATGGCGCAGCACACGGCGAATGCCGGCCAGGTCTATTTCGCCGCCGGCACGCCCGACCGTAACGACGCGACGCCTGACGGCCGGCTCGACCTCGCCGGCAGCGCGCTGCGCGAGCTGATCGAGGAAACCGGGCTCAGCGCCGACGAGATCGCCGTCGAGCGGCGCTGGTCGGCGGTGATCCTGCCGGGTCGCATCGCCTTCATGCGGCCGGTTTCGATCGCGCTGCCGGCCGAGGAGGCGCGCGACCTGATGCTGGCGCGGATGGCGCTACAGGCCGAGCCGGAACTCGCCGACATCGTGATCATCCGCGATCCGGCCGATCGCGACCGCTGCGCCATGCCGCCCTTCATGCGGCGCTATCTCGCCCATATCTGGGGTGACGATTCGAACTCCTCCCGACCAGACGGATGAAGCCATGACCCCGGCGACCGCGACCCTGCCCTTCGACAATCCGTTCGCCGAGGCTTGGACGACGCCGTTCGGCCTGCCGCCTTTCGCCGCGATCACGCCAGCGCATATCCGCGTCGCTTTCGAGGCGGCGCTGGCGACGCACAGGGCCGAGATCGCGGCGATCACGGCCGATCCGGCGGCGCCCGATTTCGCCAACACGGTCGAGGCGCTGGAGCGGGCCGGCCGGGCGCTCTCGCGCGTCGGCGGCGTGTTCTACAATCTCGCGGGCGCGGACACGAACGAGGCGTTGCAGGCGATCGAGCGCGAGATGTCGCCGCTCACCTCGCGGCACTGGTCGGCGATCATGCTCGACGCCGCGCTGTTCGCGCGGGTCGACGCCGTGTTCGCGCAGCGCGCCACGCTCGGGCTCGACGCCGAACAGACGCGCCTGCTGGAGCGCACGCATCGCGGCTTCATCCGATCCGGCGCGCAACTCGACCCTGCCGGCAAGCAGCGGCTCGCGGCGATCAGCGAACGGCTCGCCGAACTCGGCACCCGGTTCGGGCAGAACCTGCTGAAGGACGAAGCGAGCTACGCGCTCGTCATCGAGGACGAGGCCGGGCTGGCCGGGCTGCCGGCCTTCCTCATGGCGGCGATGGCGCGCGCCGCCGCCGATCGCGGCCACGCCGGCAAGCACGCGGTGACGCTGTCGCGCTCGATCATCGAGCCGTTCTTGACCTTTTCGACGCGCCGCGACCTGCGCGAGACCGCCTTCATCGCCTGGAGCAGGCGCGGCGAGAACGGCGGCGACACCGACAACCGCGCCATCGTCGCCGAGATCGTCGCGTTGCGGGCCGAGAAGGCGCGGCTGCTCGGCTTCCAGACCTTCGCGCATTTCAAGCTCGACGACACGATGGCGAAAACGCCTGAAAACGTGCGCGCGCTGCTCGAACTGGTCTGGGCGCCGGCGAGGGCGCGCGCCGCGCAGGAGGCCGCCAACCTTGCTGCGCTCGCCCAGAGCGAGGGCGAGAAGGGACCGATCCGGCCCTGGGACTGGCGCCACTACGCCGAGAAGGTGCGCCAGCAGACCTATGCGCTCGACGAGGCGGAACTGAAGCCGTATCTCCAGCTCGATCGCATCGTCCAGGCCGCCTTCGACGTCGCCGGCAAGCTCTTCGGCCTCGTCTTCGAGGAGAAGGCCGATCTTGCGGGCTATCATCCCGAGGTGCGCATCTTCGAGGTGCGCGAGGCCGGCGGCCGGCATATCGGGCTGTTCCTCGGCGATTACTTCGCGCGCGCCTCGAAGCGCTCCGGGGCCTGGATGAGCGCCTATCGCAGCCAGCGCAATTTCGACGGCGAGATCAGGCCGATCATCGTCAACGTCTGCAATTTCGCCAAGCCGGCGCAGGGGCAGCCGGCGCTGCTTTCGATCGACGACGCGCGCACGCTGTTCCACGAATTCGGCCATGCGCTGCACGGGCTTCTGTCCGACGTGCGCTACGGCTCGCTCGCCGGGACGTCGGTGTCGCGCGATTTCGTCGAGCTGCCTTCGCAGCTTTACGAGCACTGGTTCCTGACCCGCGAGGTGATGGCGGAGTACTGCGTCCATGCCGCGACGGGCGAGCCGATCCCCGAGGCGCTGATCGACAAGATCAGGCGGGCGCAGACCTTCAACCAGGGCTTCGCGACGGTGGAGTACACCTCATCGGCGCTGGTCGATCTCGCCTTCCATTCGCTGGAGGACCCCGGCGAGATCGACCCGCTCGCCTTCGAGGCGGCGGAACTCGCCCGGATCGGCATGCCGGCCGAACTGACGATGCGCCACCGCACGCCGCATTTCGCCCATGTCTTCTCGGGCGACGGCTACTCGGCCGGCTATTACAGCTATCTCTGGTCGGAGGTGATGGACGCCGACGCCTTCAACGCCTTCCTGGAGGCGGGCGACGTGTTTGCGCCGGACCTCGCCGGCAAGCTGAAGCGCTACATCTATTCGGCCGGCGACACGCGCGACGCGGCGGAGGCCTATGCGCTGTTTCGCGGCCGGCTGCCGACGCCCGACGCGCTGCTGGAAAAGCGGGGTCTGGCGGCGTGAGGCGCGGCGCGCGGCGCCTCTTGAACCCTTGCGCCACCCGCTGCGGCGACACGGTGACGAAGGCGCATAACCTGAACGAGCGCTGACGGGCGTCAGACCGGATATCCGAATTTCGCCTTCGTCGCCCTGATCTGGCCGATCGCGCCGCCCTCGTTGCCGGCGGCGCAGGTCGCGCGGGCCGTCGCGATCTCGGCCGAGACGCGGGTATGGACGCCCTTGGTGGTGTGGCCGGTGGCCAGGTCGTTGTCCATCACCGCCTGGAAGCGCGCGACCTCGCCGCCGCAGCCCGCGCCTGTCGGCAGGCGGAAGGTGTTCGGCGTCACGCCGGTGGCGGCCTGCTCGGGCGAGGGCGCGGGCGGCGGGCCGGCGCTCTGGCAGGCGGCGAGCGCGAGGCTGAGGGCGGCGAGAACGGGAATGGCGCGCATCGCGGACTCCGGCGTGTTCGATCCGGCGACCATGGCTGATTCCGGAACGATAGGGAACGTCGTCGCCGCTCAGTCGATCTCGTGCGGCAGCGACGCCGAGCCGAGCGCCAGCAGGGCGCTGAACGCCGCCGAAAACCAGATCGCGGCGCTGCCGAGCGCGCCGTAGGCGAGCGCCCCGACGACCGATCCGAGCGCCAGCCCGAGCCAGAGCGTGAAGTTCCGCAACCAGGCCAGCTTCGGGCCGCCGGTCAGCGCGATCGCGATCTGCTGGCCCATCTTGACCAAGGTGCCGGTCATGTAGGTGACGCCGATCGTGACCTCGCCATTGCGCTGGAAAATGCAGTTGGAGGCGGCCATCGCCAGCACCAGCGCTAGCGTGCTCGCCACCTGGTTGCCGACGCCCTCGAAGGCCGCCGCCGCCGCGAGACAGCAGGTGGCCCATGCGAGCACGGCCACGCGCCGCCAGCGCCCGGCCGCCCTCGCGACGAGCGCGCCGATAACCACGCCGCCGACGAAGGCTGCGAGCAGTCCGCCGGC
>JAKFWE010000363.1 GCA_021732895.1 Allobosea sp.
GTCCCGCTCCCTGGCTCGCGATCGTCGCTCGACACCCCCTCCGTTTCAGGCGAGAACAGCGTCATGACCGTCCTTATTCTCGGCGGAACAGGCGAAGCCGTGGCGCTCGATCAGCATCTCGCTGACCAGGCTCCCGAAATTCGCGCCGTCGTTTCGCTGGCCGGCCATACCTCCGATCCCCGGCCGCTGAACCTGCCCGTGCGCGTCGGCGGCTTCGGCGGCATCGCCGGGCTTCGGCGCTATCTCGTCGAGGAAGGCGTCGTCGCGGTCATCGACGCCACGCATCCGTTCGCGGCGATCATGCCGTTTCACGCCCAGGCCGCCTGCACGGCCGAGAACGTCCCGCTGCTGGCGATCCGGCGTCAGCCATGGCGGGCTGGCGCCGGCGACGACTGGCGCTGCGTCGCCGACATGGACGCGGCGGTCGCGGCGCTGGGGTCCGAGCCCCGCCGCGTCTTTCTCACCGTGGGGCGGCTCGAACTGCCGGCCTTCGCCGATGCGCCTCGCCACCATTATCTGGTGCGTGTGATCGAGCCGATCGGCGACCGCCTGCCGCTGCACGACGTCACCGTGATCCAGCAGCGCGGGCCTTTCCACCCCGACGACGAGGAGGCGCTGATGCGGCGCGAGCGCGTCGAGCTTCTCGTCACCAAGAATTCGGGCGGAGACGCCACCGTCGGCAAGCTCGTCGCGGCGCGCCGGCTCGGGCTGCCGGTGATCATGGTCGAACGGCCGGCCAAGCCTGACGTCGAGAGCGTCGGCCATGTCGATCAGGTCCTGCCCTGGCTGGTGGCGCAGGGGCTCTTCGTCACCGAGCGCGGCGTGTAGACGTAAGGCGCGCCGCCCTCGCGCGCGATCAGCCGGGTCGAAGACGCGCCGATCATGACCAGCGTCGCCATGTCGGCTGAGCCCGCCGCCGCCGCGGCCTCGTCCATCCGCAGCACGCGCAGGCTTTCGTCCCGCCGCCCGATGGCGCGCGCGAAGATCACCGGCGTGTCGACAGGGCGATGTCGCGCGGCCATCCCGAGCGCCTGGCCGAGCTGCCACGGCCTCGCCCTCGAGATCGGATTGTAGAGACAGATCACGAAATCGGCTCGCAGAACCGCCTCCAGCCGCGCCGTCGCCACCTCCCATGGCTTCAGGTTGTCGGAGAGGGAAATCGCGCAGAAATCGCCGCCGAGCGGGGCGCCGGTGCGCGCCGCCGCCGCCAGCATCGCGGTGATCCCGGGCTCGATCGCGATCGGCAGCGCGAGCCAGGCCGGGTCGCCCGCCTCCAGCGCCTCGAACACGGCCGCCGCCATGGCGAACACGCCGGGATCGCCGCCCGAGACGACGGCCACGGCGCGGCCCTGCGCCGCCAGCGTCAATGCGTGTCCGGCGCGGGCGATCTCGACGCGGTTGTCGGAGCCGTGCTTCGTCTGGCCCTCGCGCGCCGGAATGCGGTCGAGATAGGGGCCGTAGCCGACGAGGTCGCTGGCGCATTCGATCGCGGCCTTCGCCGCCGGCGTCAGCCAGCGCGCCTCGCCGGGGCCGAGACCGACGATGACCAGCGAGCCGCTCACAGCCGCCGTCCTTTCATAGCCGCCGTCCCTGGCCGGGCACCAGCACCATCGAAAAATACGGCGCCTCGTCATCCGCCTTGTCCTGAAGGCGCAGGATCATCTGACCGGCCATGGTGGCGCGCTCGACATAGATCGCGCGGTGGACAAGACCGGCGACTGTCAGCGCCCGCCGGACCTTGGGCAGGTTGCGGCCGAGCTTCATCACAACGGCGGCGTCCGTGTCGAGCAGCCGGCGGACCAACTCGGCCTCCGGCAGCGTGCCGGGCAGCACGCACAGCACGTCGTCGCCCCAACTGATCGGCGCGCCGGCGCGCGCCCAGGCGCCGGACATGCCGGTGACGCCGGGCACGATCTCGGTGGGGAAGCGATGGGCCAGCCGCCGCCACAGATGCATGAAGGAACCGTAGAAGAACGGATCGCCGTCGCAGAGCACGGCGACGCTGCGGCCCGCGCTCATCTCGGCGGCAAGCGTCTCGGCGGCCGCGTCGTAGAAGGCTGCGATCGGGCCGTCATAGGCCTCGTCGCCGACGGCGGCTTCCGTCGTCACCGGGAAGGCGAGCTCGATCTCGCGGGCTTGATCGGGCGCGATGACGGCGTCTGCGGTGACGCGGGCGTTGCCGCGTCGTCCGCGCTTGCAGAAATGCGCCAGCCGGTCGGCGCGCAGGATGATGTCGCGCGCCCGCAAGGTCATGTAATCGGGATCGCCCGGCCCGAGTCCGACGCCGTAGAGCAATGCTTTGGCCGGCTTGTCGATCACCGGTTCATTCCCGTTCCTGCGCGAGCGCGTTGACGGCCGCCGCCGCCATCGCCGAGCCGCCGCGCCGGCCATGCACCGCGAGATACGGAACCCGGCCGTCCTGCGCCAAGGCCAGCTTCGACTCGGCGGCGCCGACGAAGCCGACCGGAATGCCGATCACGGCCGCTGGCCGCGCCGCGCCCTCGTCGAGCATCTCCAGCAGCCGGAACAGCGCGGTCGGCGCATTGCCGATGACCACGAGCGCGCCGCCGAGGCGCGGCCGCCAGAGCTCCATCGCGGCGGCCGAGCGCGTCGTCCCGAGCGTGGCCGCGAGCGCGGGCGTGGCTGGGTCGTCCAGCGTGCAGAGAACCGCGTTCTCCGCCGGCAGGCGGGACCTGGTGACGCCGTTGGCGACCATTCTGGCGTCGCACAGGATCGGCACGCCGGCCCGCAGCGCGGCTTCCGCCGCCTCGGTGAAATCCTCCGACATCGCCACGTCGGCCGGCAGGTCGGTCATGCCGCAGGCATGGATCATGCGCACGACGACGCGCGCCGCCGCGCCCTGAAACCGCGACAGGTCGGCTTCGGCCCGGATGATCGCGAAGGAGCGCTGGTAGATCGCCGCGCCGTCGCGGATGTAGGCTTCGCGCTCGCGCAGCGTCATGGCCGGGCCGTCCCGTTTTCGAGCCGGGCGAAGATGTCCGCTCCGGGCCGCAGTCGCGCCATGATGGCGGAAAGGTCAAGCGCGGCCTCGGTCGCGTCGCGGGCGGCGCCGTCGATCGCGACGCGATAGCGGCCACCCTCGCCAACCAGCGTCAGGTCTGCGGCGGCCGGGCGGGCGCAGGATTTGACGCATCCGGAGACATGCAGCGTGCGGCCCGCCGCCAGAAGCGGCGCCATCGCACCGGCGAGGATCGCCGCGTCCGCCATGGCCTCGGTCTGGCCGCGCAGGCAGGCCGGCTTGCCGGCGCAGGCCTGCACCGACAGGCGCGGGTCGTCGTCGCGCACGATCAGGCCAAGCGATGCGGCCCTGGCGAGCAGCCCCTCCGCGGCGTCGCGCGCCAGGCCGTGGAAGGCGATCCCGCGCCAGGGCGAGAAGCGCAGCGCGGTCGCGCCATGGGCGGCTGCCGCGTCGGCGAGCCGCCTCAGCGCGGTCGCGTCGCTGCGTCCGAAAGGCAGGCCGACGAGAACGGCGAAACGCCCGTTTCCCATCGCGAAGCTGCCGGCCCGGCGCGGCGCGGCGCGGCGTGGAGGCGCCTCCGTCGGCGGCAGCCCGCAAGACGCGGCCAGGGCCTCCGGCGCGAGGTCGCGCATCCGCCGGATCGCTGGGGATCGGCGGCAGGTTGCAGCGAAGCCGCGCAGAATGGCGGCGGCGAAATCCGCCGCCGCATGGAGTTCGACCGGTCCGCGCCACGAGCCGTCCGGCCAGCCGATCACGACCTTGTCGGCCGCGACGGCCACGAGGCGCAGATCGGCGGAAAAATCGCTCAGCGCCATCGCGCCGCCGCCGCCATCGACGACGACGAGCGTCTTGGCGGGCAGGCCGACGATGGCCCGGCCGCGCGCTTCGATCGCCCCGGCGAGCGCGGCGGCGTCGATCAGGTCGCCGGGTTCTGAGCGCGGAGATCGTCCCGCCAGAGGCGAGACCAGCGTCAGTCGCTGCGGCCCGTCGTCGTCATGCTCCCCGACCAGTTCCTCGTCGAGCAGCGCGGCGACCAGCGCCGGATGCGTCTGCGCCCGCACGCCCCTGATCTGCAGATTGGCGCGCGCCGAAATCTCGATCAGCCCGTTGCCGTGCTCCCCGGCCAGCGCAGCTATGCGGCCGAGCTGCGCCGGCGTCAGCGTCGCGCCGGGCGGGTGCAGGCGCACCAGCCAGCCATCGCCGGTCTCCATCGGCCGCAGCGCGCTCGGGCACCAGCCGCGCCGCAGGGCGGTGGGGGATTTCAGATCGGCCGGAGGCGAGATCATGCCGCGGCCTCGCGGCCCGGCGCGAGGCCGATCGAATTGCGCCGGCTGCGCCAGAGCACGCGCCGGCGCGCTTCGTCCAGCCGGGCGGCGATCGAAGCGGCGGCCGGGGCGTTGGCCGCCTGCAGGGCGGCCCAGGTCGCGGCGTCGCCGCACCAGGCCTGGTGCACGGCGTCGAACAGCCCGTCCGCAACCGCGTCTGTGCTCGCGGCGTAGACGAACAGCGCGTCGAGCGCCTCGGCCAGTTCGGCCGCGCCGCGCCAGCCATGGGCGAGGTGGCCGTCGATCCAGCGGCGATGCGTCAGCCTTCCATGCACGATGCGGGCGATGTCCTCCGCCAGCGTGCGGGCTCTCGGCCTGTCGGGGCTCGAGGTGTCGAGGCTGTAGAGCACCGCTTTGCCGCCAAGGCGCTCGCTCGCCGCCGCGAAGCCGCCGATGACGTCGGCCGCGCTGCTCGCCTCCAGAATGTCGCGCCCGGCCGTGTCGCTGGCATGGACGAAGGCGTCGGCTCCCCTGACGCGTGCGGAAAAGCCCAGGTCCGCGCGGCCCTCTCCCTCCGCCCCGCCATAGGCATGTCCGGAGGCGGCGAGGTAGGCCTCGCCGAGTTCGCCGCGCATCTCCCAGGCGCCGTCGAGAGCGAGATCGGCCATCGCGGCGCCATAGCGCCCCGGCGCCGCGCCGAAGATGCGGGCCCCCGTCTCGCCGCGGCGGCGGGCGGCGGCGGGCTCGTTCCAGTCGTCGGGTTCGTCGAGGGCGGCCACCGCGCGCGCGGCGGCGTCGAGCAGGCCGATCTGGGCCGGAAACGTGTCGCGGAACGCGCCCGAGATGCGCAGGGTCACGTCGAGGCGCGGATGCGCCAGCTTCGGCTGCGGCACGACGGAGAAACCGGTCACGCGGGTCGATGCATGGTCCCAGCTCGGCTCGACGCCCATCAGCGCCAGCGCCTGCGCGATATCCTCGCCGCCCGAGCGTAGCGTCGGGGAGGCCCACAGATCCATCACGATCCGGCGCGGATGGTCGCCATGATCCTGCCGATGCCGCGCGATCACGGCCTGCGCCGCGCGCGCGCCCAGACGCGCCGCCGCGCGGGTCGGGATCGCGCGCGGGTCGAGCGTCGAGAGGTTGCGCCCGGTCGGCAGCACGTCCGGCCGGCCGCGCTGCGGCGAACCGGCGGGGCCGGGCGGCACGAAGCGGCCGTCGAGCGCGCGCAGCAGGCTGTCGCGTTCGGCTTCGGCCGAAGCCGGCTCGTGCGCCGCCTCCCCGTAGACGTGCAGCCCGTCGCGGAAGGGCAGTTCGGCGATGTCGCACAGATGCGCGTCGAGCCGCGTCAGCGCCATCGTCAAGTCCATCTCGTCGGTCACGCCGCAGGCCTGCGCCAGGCCGCTCGCCCGCGCCCGCTCCCGGATGTCGGCGGCGACGATCGCGGCGCGGCGCGGGTCCATCTCCTGCGCCTGCGAGAATTCCTCGACCAGGTCGCGCAGCAGGGCCGCCTCGCCATCGGGCAAGGCCACCACCGCCGCCGGCGGCAGATGCCCGATCGTCACCGCCGCCAGCCTGCGCTTGGCCGGCGCCGCCTCGCCGGGATCGTCCACGACATAGGGATAGATCACCGGCAGGCCACGGCTGATCAGGCGCGGCCAGCAGCCGGGCGACAGCGCCGCCGCCTTGCCCGGCAGCCACTCCATCGTGCCGTGGGTGCCGAGATGGATCAGCGCATCGACGCCGGCGCGCCTGCGCAGGCCGATGTAGAAGGCGAGATACGCATGGTCGGGCGGCGCGTCTGGATCATGGTAGCGCGCCTTGCGCTCGGTCGAGGCGTCGCGCGGCGGCTGGAGCGCGATCAGCAGATTGCCTTTGCGGACGACGCGGAAGCGGAACGCCTCGCCCTCGCAGGCAGGCTCGCCATGGGCGGCGAGAAGCGCGTCGCGGGCGGTGGAGGGGATCGTCGCGAGCCAGACGCGATAATCGGCGAGCGGCACGGCGAAATCGGCGGGGCCGGTGGTCAGGGCGGTCATGAGCCGCGCGCCACGGTCGCTCGGCCCTCCGCAGGCCAACTCGTGGGCAGAACGGCCGAGATCGTAACCCGCCTGCGCCAGCAGCGCGCTGATTGCGGCGACGCTCGCCGGCGTGTCCAGCCCGACGGCGAACCCGGCCCGGCCGCCGCGCGCCGGATAATCCGACATCACGAGCGCCAGCCGGCGTTCTCCCCGGGGCTTCCCCGCGAGCGCGATCCACCCCGAGGCGAGATCGGCGAGAGCCGCGACGCCCTCGGCGTCCGGAACCAGCCGCCGGCTCGCGAGTCCCGTCGCGGCGTCCGTGACATCGGCCTTGAAGGCGACCGGGATCGTGCCCAGCCGGCCGTCGAATTCCGGCAGGGCCGCCTGCATCGCGAGATCGACCGCAGAAAGCCCGCGCGGCGACGCCGCCCAGGCCTCGCGCGGCGAGCCGACCGGTATCGCCTGCAGGATGGGGCAATCGGCGCCGTCGAGCACGAAATCACCGCCGTCGCGGGCCGAGAACGCGGTCGCGGCGACGATCAGCGCCGGCTTGCGCCGGGCGATCAGCGCGCCGAGTTCGGCTGCGACGATCGGGTCCTTCAGGCTCGTCAGCGCGAGGACCAGCGGCGCGTGACCGCGATCGGCCAGCGCACCCGCCACCGCCCGCGCCATCGCGGCGTCGCCGGCGGCCACGCCGGAGCGGTAGACGAGGATCGGAACCAGAGCCCGGTCCGAAGGCAGCGCCGCCAGAGCCGCGTCCCACGGCGTCGGCGCGCCATCGGCGTCGAGCGCGAAAATCGGGGGCGGCGGACGCGGCGGCGGCGTGGCCCCCGGCAGGCCGCCGGCGAGAACGGCGGCGACGCCGGCGAGCAGCGCGCGCATGTTCTCGACGCCGCCGGCCTGGAAATAGGCGAGAAGCGCCTGCGCGCAGGCGGGCGGCACAGTGCCGTACTGCGCCAGCCTGTCGTCCAGCCGATCGTCGCCCGGCAGCACGGCGAGCGGAACGCCGGCGCGCCGGCAGGCCTGCTACGCCTGCTCGACGCCGTAACGCCAGTAGTCGAGCCCGCCGAGACAGCGCAGCAGCACGAAACGGCTTTTCGACACGGTCTTCTCGACGAGAAGATCGACCGACAGCGGATGCCGCAGCCGCCTGAGCGAGGCGAGCCGCAGCGAAAGAGCGCCGTCGGCGGCGGCGGCCAGCGCCGCGAGATCGCTGTCGGCGAAGGACAGGACCAGCACGTCTCCCGGCGGCAGCGCCAGATCGACGGCGGCGTCGCCGTCGTCGAGCCGGAATTCGCTCTGCGGGAGAAGGTGCATGGCGCGGCGCTACCCGCCGAGCGCGGCTTCCACCGCGCGCCGGTCGAAGCCTTTCAGGCCGATCACCACCAGCCGCCCGTCGCGGGGCTCGTCGGCGCTCCAGGGCCGGTCGAAATGCTGGCTGACGCGCTGGCCGACGCCCTGCACGACGAGGCGCATCGGCTTGCCGGGAACGGCCGCGAAGCCCTTGATGCGCAGCACGCCTCGCGCCTCGGCCGCCTTGCCGACGCGCGCCGTCAGCGCCTCGGCCTCGAGCGGCGCGGGCAGGTCGAAAGTCGCGCTCTCGAAATCGTCGTGGTCGTGTTCCTCGCCTTCGCCGTGATGGGAGGGGCGCGCCGCGAGATCGGATTCGGCCTTCGCGCCCATGCCGAGGATCAGCGCGGGCGCGACCTTGCCATGCGCGCTCTCGACGATCTCGATGGCGCGCGGCAGATGCGCCCGGATCTCGTCGCTGACGCGGCGCCTCGCGGCCGCGTCGATCAGGTCGCTCTTGTTGAGCAGGATCATGTCGGCGCAGAGGATCTGGTCCTCGAACACCTCCTCCAGGGGGTTGTCGTGCTCGACAGAGGCGTCCTGCGCCCGCTGCGCGGCCAGCGCGTCGGGATCGTCGGCGAACTGGCCGCCGGCGACGGCGGGCCCGTCGACCACGGCGACGACGCCGTCGACGGTGACGCGGGCGCGGATCGCCGGCCAGTTGAAGGCCTGAACCAGCGGCCTCGGCAGGGCCAGCCCCGAGGTCTCGATCAGGATATGATCGGGCGGGTTCGGGCGGTCGAGCAGCTTCTCCAGCGCCGGCACGAAATCATCGGCGACGGTGCAGCAGATGCAGCAATTGGGCAGTTA
>JAKFWE010000514.1 GCA_021732895.1 Allobosea sp.
TGCCGGAGCCGGATTCGCCGACGATGGCGATGAATTCGCCGGGTTGGATGTCGAGGTCGATGCCGCGCACGGCGTCGACGACGCCGTCATTGGTCCGGAAGCGGACGTGAAGGTCGCGGATCGAGATGATGGGGACCTCCGCCATCTCAGGCGATCCGCCCCAAAAGTGAGGCGCGAGGAACCCCTCTCCCGAGTGGGAGAGGGGCAGGGGTGAGGGACGGCCCTCTCAGAATATGGCTGTGCCTCGATCGGACGCAGCGACGACGTTGAACTTCATTCTGGATCGTCCGGCCCTCACCCCTGCCCCTCTCCCACTCGGGAGAGGGGTTCTTCCACCGTCCTGTCCGATGAATTCGCATCACCGATCCTTCGGATCTAGCGCGTCGCGCAGGCCGTCGCCGAGGAAGTTCAGCGCCAGCAGCGTCGTGACCAGGAAGGCGGCGGGAAAGGCCAGCAGCCACCACGCCCCCTGGATCGCGCGCGCGCCGTCCGAGATCAGCACGCCCCAGCTCGTCATCGGCTCCTGCACGCCAAGCCCGAGAAAGGACAGGAAGCTTTCCAGCAGAATGACCTTGGGCACGAGCAGCGTGACATAGACGACCACCGGCCCCAGCGTGTTGGGGATGACGTGGCGGCGAATGATGCCGCCGCTCGAGACGCCGAGCGCCTCAGCCGCCAGCACGTAGTCCTGCCGCCGGATCGAGAGCGTCTGGCCCCGGACGATGCGGGCCATGTCGAGCCATTCGATCGCGCCAACCGCGAGAAACATCAGGATGAAGTTCCGGCCGAAGAACACCACCAGCAGGATGACGAAAAAAATGAAGGGCAGGGCGTAGAGCACATCGACGATGCGCATCATCACCATGTCGACGCGTCCGCCGAGATAGCCCGCCGTCGCGCCCCAGGCGACGCCGATCACGAGCGCGACCGCCGTGGCCAGGAGCCCGATGGCGAGCGAGACGCGGCCGGCCACCAGCGTGCGGGTCAGCAGGTCGCGCCCATTCCCGTCGGTGCCGAACAGGAAGCGCAGGCGCTTCAGCGGGACGTCGAGCTTGAGGATCCGGCCCTCCTGCGCCGCTTCGGCGATCCGGACCGTCCGAAACACGTCGGACCGTTCGAAATAGACTAGCAGTCGCTGGTCGATCGGCCGCGGCGCGCTCAGCACCAGCCGCAGCCTGTCTCCGGTGACGACGATGTCGGACGGTGTGGCGCGCATGCGCGCCGCGACCCGCCGGACGGCGTCGGGAATGGCCTCCGCTTTCGGGTGGGCCTCCAGGCCCGCCGGCGTCCGGACATAATCCGGGTAGACCCGGTCATGGGCATGGCCCGTGAGCAGCGGGCCGACGATGCAGGCGAGCATGACCAGCCCGAGCGCGACCAGGCTCGCCATCGCGCCCCGGTTTCGCAGCAGGCGGGCGCGGGCGTCCTGCCAGAGCGAGCGCCCGGCCAAGGGCGAGGGCGGGCTTGCGATCTGGACCATCGCCTCAGTCCAGCCTGACGCGCGGATCGAGCAGCGCATAGAGCACGTCGACCATGAGGTTGAAGGCCAGCACGAACACCGCCACGACCACGACCGTGCCCATCACCAGCGTGTAGTCGCGGTTGAGCGCGCCCTCGACGAAATAGCGCCCGATGCCGGGAATGCCGAAGATCGTCTCGACCACGACCGAGCCGGTCAGCAGGCCGGCCGCCGCCGGCCCGAGATAGGACACGACCGGCAGGCACGAGGCCCGCATGGCGTGCAACGCGACGGTCGCGCCCGAAAGTCCCTGCGCCCTCAAGGTCCGGATGTGGTTGGCGCGCAGCGTCTCGATCATCGCGGCCCGCGTCAGCCGCGCGATCACCGCGATCTGCGGCAGGGCGAGCGTGACGATCGGAAGAACCGTGTTGCGCCAGGCTCCGCCGTTCCAGCCGCCGACCGGCAGCCAGGCGAGACTGAGCCCGAAGACGATCTGGAGCACCGGCGCGACGACGAAATTCGGGATCGTGATCCCCGCCGTGGCGATGCCGATCACGGCATGGTCAATGCCCTCGTTCTGCCGGAAGGCGGCGAGCGCGCCCAGCGGCAGGCCGATCAGCAGCGCGAGCGCCAGCGCCGAGGCGCCGAGCCGCATCGAGACCGGCAGCCCCTGGGCGAAGAGTTCGCCGATGCTGAAATCCCGGAAATAGAAGGACGGGCCGAAATCGCCCCTCAGCAGCGCGCCGAGATAGGTCAGATATTGCTCATGCAGCGGCTGGTCGAGCCGGTAGAGGCGGCGCAGGTTGGCCATCACCGTCGCCTCGAGCGGCTGTTCGAGATCGAACGGCCCGCCCGGCGCCAGCCGCATCAGGAGGAAGGAGAGCGTCACCACCAGAAACAGGGTGGGGATCGCGGTGGCGAGGCGGCGCAGGATGAAGCGGAGCATCTCGGCCTTTCAGCCAAACGCGACGCCGTCATCCCGGGCGACCGAAGGGAGACCTGGGAACCATGCCTGAACCTCGCCGGAGAGCGCGCCGGCATGGATCCCGGGTCTCCGCTTCGCTGCGCCCGGGATGACGGCGTGCTCGAAGTTCAAGGCTTCAGGCTCAAGAACCGCGTCGGCAGCGCCCCGCGCAGGTTCTGCTCGAAACCCACGAGCTTGGGCGAGACCAGGTTCTTGGTCGAATAGTAGAGAATAGGGATCCAGGGCGTCTCCCGCGCCAGGATGCTGTCGGCCTCGCGCAGGATCGCGGCGCGCCTGGCGAGGTCGCTCTCGTTCTCGGCCTGCTTCACCAGCGCGTCGAAGGTCGGGTTGTCGTATTTGCCCGAATTGAAGCCCTTGTTGTCGCTGAGAAACAGGAACAGGAAGTTGTGCGGGTCGGAATAGTCGCCGATCCAGCCATAACGCGCGATGTCGAAATCGCCGCCGTCGCGCAGATGCGCGAAATGGGTCTTGCCGTCGGTGTTGATGAAGGAGGTCTCGACCCCGATCGCCTTCCACTGCTCGGCGATCGCGATCATGGTGCGGCGGTTGTTGTCGGTGGTGTTGTAGCGAAGCTGGACCCTCAGCGGCGCCCCCGGCCCGAAGCCGGCGTCGGCCAGCAGCTTCTTGGCCTCGTCCTCGCGGTCGAGCGGCGAGGCGTTCTTGAAATCGGCCTCGGCGCGCTCGCCGTAATTGCCGATGTTCGGCGGGATCACCCCATAGGCCGGCAGCATCGTGCCGGCCCAGATCTCCTCGGCGATGAATTCGCGGTCGATCGCCAGCGAGAGCGCCCTTCGCACGCGCGCATCGTCGAACGGTTTCTTGGCCGAGTTGACGATCAGGAAATAGGTGCCGAGATACGGCGCCACCTTGACCTGATCGCCGAGCCTCTCGCGCAGCTGCTTGATCTGGTCGGCCGGGATGTCGGTGGTCAGCTGCAGCTCGCCGGCCTGGAAGCGCCGCGCCGCCGCTGCGAGGTCCGGCGACGGGTAGTAGATGACGGTGTCGATCCTGACGTTCGCGGCGTCGTGGAAGGCCGGGTTCCTGTCGAGCCTGATATGCGAGTTCGGCACGCTCTCCTTCAGGATGTAGGCGCCGTTCGAGACCCAGTTCTCCGGCTTGACGAAATCCTTGCCGTGCTTTTCGACCGAGGCGGGGTGAACCGGCAGCCCGGTCTGGTGGGTCAGGAGCTCGAGGAAATATGGCGTCGGCCGCTCCAGCGAAATCTCCAGCGTCCGGGCGTCGATCGCCGTGACGCCGAGATCCTCCAGCTTGCTCTGCGCGCCGCCCTTGTTGATTTTTTCGGCGTTGCGGATCGGGTAGAGGATGTTGGCGTATTTCGCAGCCGTTTCGGGATTGACCATCCGGCGCAGCGAGAACACGAAATCGCCCGCCGTGACCGGGTCTCCGTTCGACCATCTCGCATTGGGGCGCAGGGTGAACGTATAGGTCCTGCCGTCGGCGCTCATCGTCCAGCTTTCGGCGACGCCGGGCATGATCTCGCCCTTCATCGAGTGGATGACGAGGCCCTCGAACAGGTCGCGCATCAGATGCGCCTCGGTCACCGTCGATGTCTTGTGCGGATCGAGCGTCTCGGGATCGCCGTCATTGCCGCGATGAAAGACGATCTGGGCGAAGGCAGGGCCTGCCGCCAGTAGGCCTAGCATGGCGGCGACGATCACGGCGAAGGCGCGGCGGGTCACGCTGGACATGGCGAGGCTCCCTGACGACGCGGGCATGAGTCCGATCATGCAGGGAGTATGGACAAGGTGGCGCGGCGCCGCCAAGCCGAAATCGGCGCCGATCCAGTCAGATCAGCGGCGCCGCCTCGCCGGCGGGGAGCCGTCCAGCCGCGGGGAGGCGCGGAAAGCTCGGTTTCAACTGGATCTCCTGGGCGACCGAATAGAGCAGGTCCGACAGGCGGATTGCGCCGGGCGCCGATTCGCCGATGAACTTGTTCAGGAAGCTCATCTTGACATGCAGCTCGGCGTGGTTGCGCGCGATGAAGTCCATCGAGTTCTCCATCGCATGTTCGTCGAAACTGCGATGGTCGATCTCGCGGAATTCGATGATCCGGCAGGCGGCATGGCGCTCGTCGCGTCGGATCCGCTTGTAGAGATCGGCGACGTTGTCGAAGTCGCCCTCGATGATCTGGACGAACTTGTTGTCGAAATAGAACAGGAAGCCGGTGATGCCGGTGCGGATGTTCTGCAACTCCGTGCATTCGCGGATTGCCCTGATATTGGGCACGAAGCGGACGTCGTCGCACGGGACGACGCTCCTACTCGCATAGACGAGCGATACGATCATGGGTTGGCCTCCCCCCGGATGCCGTTATGTCTGAATGGTGGATTAGGCTAAGGCCAAGCTAAGCGCCGCACGGACCCGACTCAGAACACCCAGCAAAACGGTGACACGCCGCCACAGTTGACGCAAGGGCATCGATTTGGCCGCCGCGAACCTCTGTCGTCAAGGGTCAGGGCAGGCTCGACTGACCGATCAGAACGCCGCCACCTCCCGCTCCTGCGCCTCCACCACCGCCACCGCCGTCATGTTGACGACGCCGCGCGCCGTCGCCGAGCCCGTCAGGATATGCGCCGGCTTGGCCGCGCCGATCAGGATCGGCCCGACGGGCAGCGCATCGCCGAGCACCTTGGCGAACTGGTAGGCGATGTTGGCCGCGTCGAGATTGGGGAAGACCAGCATGTTGGCCACGCCCTTGAGCCGCGAGGAGGGCAGCACGCGGTCGCGGATCGCGGCGACGAGCGCGGTGTCGGCCTCCATCTCGCCGTCGCATTCCAGCGCCGGCGCGCGCTCTCGGATGAGGCCGAGCGCCTTGCGCATCTTCAGCGAGGACGGCGTGTCGGCCGCGCCGAAATCCGAGTGCGAGAGCAGCGCGATCTTGGGCTCGATGCCGAAGCGCTGCACATGATGGGCGGCCAGCACCGTCATGTCGGCGATCTCCTCGGCGGAGGGGTCGTGCCGGACATGGGTGTCGGCGAGGAAGAACGCGCCCTTGTTGGTGACGATCAGCGTCATCGCCGAAATGTCGCAGACGCCGGGCTGGAGGCCGATGATGTCCTTGATGTGCCGCAGCCGCGACAGGAAGCGGCCCTCGAGACCGGCGATCATCGCATCGGCCTCGCCGCGCGCCACGGCCAGCGCCGCGATCACGGTCGTGTTGGTGCGAACCAGAGAGCGCGCGGCCTCCGGCGTCACGCCCCGCCGTCCGGCGATGTCGAGATAGGTCGCGACATAGTCGCGGTAGCGCGGGTCGTCCTCGGGGTTGACCAGTTCGAAATCGGTCCCGGGCCGGATCGACAGCCCGAAGCGCTTGATGCGGGTCTCGACGACGCTCGGTCTTCCGATGAGAATAGGAGTGGCCATGCCCTCCTCGAGCACGACCTGGGCGGCGCGCAGCACGCGCTCGTCCTCGCCCTCGGCGTAGATCACCCGCCTGGGATCGGCCTTCGCCTTGGCGAAGAGCGGCTTCATGATGAAACCGGAGCGGAAGATGAAGCGCGACAGATCCTCGCGGTAGGCCTCGATGTCGATGAGCGGCTTCTTGGCGACGCCGGTCGCCATCGCGGCCTCGGCGACGGCGGGCGCGATCCGCAGGATCAGGCGCGGATCGAACGGATTGGGGATCAGCGAGGTCGCGCCGAAAGTCGAGGCCTCGCCGCCATAGGCGCGCGCCGCGATGTCGGAGGTGGCCTCGCGGGCCAGCGCGGCGATGGCGCGCACAGCCGCGAGCTTCATCGGCTCGTTGATCGTCGTCGCCTGCACGTCCAGCGCGCCGCGGAAGATGTAGGGGAAGCACAGGACGTTGTTGACCTGGTTGGGGTAGTCCGAGCGCCCGGTGCAGATCATCGCGTCCGGCCGCGCCGCCAGCGCATCCTCGGGCGTGATCTCCGGGTTGGGATTGGCCAGCGCCAGGATCAGCGGCTTCGGCGCCATGCGTTTGGCCATCTCGGGCTTCAGCACGCCGGCGGCCGACAGGCCGAGGAAGACGTCGGCGTCGTCGATCACCTCGGCCAGCGTGCGGGCGTCGGTCTCCTGCGCATAGACCTCCTTCCAGCGGTCCATCAGGGTGTCGCGGCCCTTGTGGACGACGCCGTCGAGATCGGTGACCCAGATGTTCTCGCGCCGCGCGCCGAGCGAGACCAGCAGGTTCAGGCAGGCGAGCGCGGCCGCGCCCGCGCCGGAGACGACGATCTTGACGTCGGCGATCGACTTTCCGGCCAGATCGAGCCCGTTCAGGATCGCCGCCGAGACGATGATCGCCGTTCCGTGCTGGTCGTCATGGAAGACGGGGATGTTCATCCGGGCCTTGAGCTGCTCCTCGATCTCGAAGCATTCCGGGCCCTTGATGTCCTCGAGGTTGATGCCGCCGAAGGTCGGCTCGAGCGCAGCCACCACCTCGACGAATTTCTCGATGTTCTTCTGCTCGACTTCGATGTCGAAGCAGTCGATCCCGGCGAATTTCTTGAACAGGACCGCCTTGCCCTCCATCACCGGTTTGGAGGCGAGCGGGCCGATGTCGCCGAGCCCCAGCACGGCGGTGCCGTTGGTGATGACGGCGACGAGGTTCTGCCGCGAGGTCAGTTCGGCGGCCTCGCCCGGATCATCGACGATCGCCTCGCAGGCGGCCGCCACGCCGGGCGAGTAGGCCAGCGCCAGGTCGCGCTGGTTGCCGAGCGGCTTGGTCGCCTGGATCTCGATTTTCCCCGGCTTGGGAACGCGGTGATAGACCAGCGCGCCCGAGCGCAGATCGGGGGACAGTGTGCTCTTCATGGCGCGTTTCCTCGGGCGGCTCGGATGCGTCAACCGAGGTCGCGCGGAAACCGGGCAGCGTCAAGCGCGCCGGCGCGCCCGAACGGCGACGCACGACAAGAAAAATGGCGTGGGGTGCGAGAGCCGCGGCGGCGCAGGCGGCGCTCGAGCATCATGAGCCCTGACGGAGAGCGCTCACGCCGCCAGCGCGCCGACGCCGCCATCGTGCAGGTGGCAGGCCGCGACATGGCCCGGCGCGATCTCCCGCAACGCCGGGATTTCGGCCTTGCAGCGCGGCCCGGCATGGGGGCAGCGCGGATGGAAATGGCAGCCTCCCGGCGGATGGAGCGGCGACGGGATTTCGCCCGAGAGCGGCGCGAAGCGCTTCTTGCGCGCGGCGATGGTCGGCACGTTCGCGAGCAGCGCCTGCGCATAGGGATGCTGCGGACCCCTGAACAGGTCGGCGGCGCTGGCGGCCTCGACGATGCGGCCGAGATACATGATCACGACCCGGTCCGAGAGGTGGCGCACCACGCCGAGATCGTGGCTGATGAACAGATACGTCAGATCAAGTTCGTCGCGCAGCGCCATGAAAAGATTCAGGACCTGCGCCTGAATCGATACATCAAGAGCGGCCACGCTTTCGTCGCAGACGAGGAATTCCGGCTTCACCGCCAGCGCCCGCGCGATGCCGATGCGGGCGCGCTGGCCGCCGGAGAACTGGTGCGGGTAGCGCCGCTTGTAGACCGGATCGAGGCCGACGCGGCCGAGGATGTCGTCGACATAGTCGTCCTGGCCGGCCTTCGTCGTCAGCCCGTGCACGACCGGCGCCTCGCCGACGATGTCGGCGACCCGCAGGCGCGGATTGAGCGAGGACATCGGGTCCTGGAAGATCATCTGGATCGCCAGCGTCGCGGCCTTGCGCTGCTCCGCGCTCATCGCCTCGGCGGGCTGGCCGCGCCAGCTCACGCGTCCCGCGCTCGGCTTGTGGATGCCGGCGACGACGCGCCCGAGGGTCGACTTGCCGCAGCCGGATTCGCCGACCAGCCCGACCACCTCGCCGCGCCGGATCGAAAGATCGACGCCGTCGACGGCATGCACCACCTGCTCGGCATAGCCGGCGCCAAGCCAGTTGGC
>JAKFWE010000137.1 GCA_021732895.1 Allobosea sp.
GCTTCGTGGCGCTGCGCTATTTCAACGTCGCCGGGGCCGACCCGGGGGGACGTTCCGGCTAGTCCTCGGCGCGCGCCACGCACCTGATCAAGGTCGCTAGCCAGGCGGCGATCGGCCAGCGCCCGGGCCTCGAGATTTTCGGGACGGATTATCCGACGGCCGACGGCACCTGCGTGCGCGACTACGTCCACGTCACCGATCTCGCGCTGGCGCATCTGGCGGCGCTCGACCATCTGCGCGCCGGCGGCGGCAACCTGACTTTGAACTGCGGCTACGGCCGGGGCTTCTCGGTCAACGAGGTGATCGCGGTGGTCAAGCAGGTCTCGGGCGTCGATTTTCCGGTGACGCTGTCGCCGCGCCGCGCCGGCGATCCGGCCATGCTGGTCGGCAAGGCCGACCGGATCCGCAGCGAGCTCGGCTGGGCGCCGCGCCATGACGACCTGACAGGCATCGTGCGCGACGCGCTGGCCTGGGAGCAGGCGCTGATCCGGCGCAACAGCGCCTGATTGGCGCGCGCTTAAGGCTCGGTTAAACTTGTTGAGGCGCTGTTGGGCGATCGCTCCTTCCTCCTTCAGCAGCCGCAGCGAGGGTTCGTCCATGCGCCGCCTGACCATTCTGATCGCCGCCAGCGCCCTCGCCGGCTGCGTTCCGGCCACCTCGCAGGTGACCGGCTCCGTCACGGCTTCGGCGCCGCGCGCGCAGGCTGCGCAGGCGACGCCCCGGCCGGCCGGCGCGACGCAGGGCGCCTTCGCCGGCTTCGTGCAGAAGCTCTGGCCGCTGGCCCAGGCGCGCGGGGTCTCGCGCAAGACCTTCGACCTCGCCTTCGCCGGCGTCACGCCCGACCCCTCGCTCCTGGCGCTGACCCGCAAGCAGTCCGAGTTCGTCGCGCCGATCTGGAGCTATCTCGACAGCGCCGTCGGCGGCTCGCGGATTTCGCGCGGGCGGGAGGCCGCGACGCGCCATGCCGGCATCCTCTCCCAGATCGAGGCGCGCTATGGCGTGCCCGGCGAGATCGTGCTCGGAATCTGGGGCATGGAGACGAATTACGGCTCCTTCACCGGCAACAAGGACACGATCCGCTCGCTGGCGACGCTGGCGCATCTGCGCTATCGCGGCGACTTCTTCCGCGACGAGCTTCTGACCGCGCTCGAACTGATCGAGAAAGGCCATGTCGAGCGCGCCGAGTTGCGCGGCTCCTGGGCCGGCGCGATGGGCCAGACCCAGTTCATGCCCTCGAGCTACATGAAATACGCCGTCGATTTCACCGGCGACGGCCATGCCGACATCTGGACCTCGACCGGCGACGCGCTGGCCTCGACCGCCAATTATCTCAAGGGCTACGGCTGGATTCCCGGCCTGCCCTGGGGCATCGAGGTGACGCTGCCCGCCGGCTACGACCACAAGGTCGGCAAGGCGAGTTTCTCGGCCTTCGCCTCGGCCGGCGTCCGGCGCGCCGACGGGCAGGCCCTGCCCCGTTCCGGCGAAGGCCGGCTGTTCTACCCCGCCGGCCATGGCGGCCCGGTGATGCTGCTGACGCAGAATTTCGACGTCATCAAGAAATACAACTCGTCGGACGCCTATGCGCTGGCGGTCGGCCATCTCGGCGACCGGATCGGCGGCGGCGGCGCGCTCCAGGCTGGCTGGCCGACCAAGGCTCCGCGTCTCGACTTCGCCGGCACGAAGGATTTGCAGTTGCGGCTGAAGCGCCTCGGCCTCTACGACCACGACGCGGACGGGAGGATCGGCACCGGCACCCGCGAGGCGGTGCGCCAGTACCAGCTCCAGGCCGGCCAGATCCCGGACGGCTACCCGACGCCGGCGCTGCTCGCGCGGCTGCGCGGGGCGCGCTGAGCGCCTTGGCCCGTCGCCGGATCAGCGGTCCTCGCCTTCCCGTCCAGGAGGCGCGTCCTCGTCCTCCTCGACCGGTTCGCCAGGGATCACATAGCTTCCCTTGAGCCAGCGGCCGAGGTCGATATCGGCGCAGCGGGACGAGCAGAACGGCTTGTAGCGCGGCGATCCCGGCTTGCCGCAGATCGGGCAGGGCCTGAGCCCGGGCGCGGCTTCGTCCGTCTCAGCCATGCTTGAGCGTGATGCCTCCATCGACGACGAGCTCCAGCCCGGTGACATAGCGCGCCTCGTCGCTCGCGAGAAACAGCGCGGCATGGGCGACGTCCCAGGCCTCGCCCATATGGCCCATCGGCACCTGCGCGTCGTGGGCCGCCCACATCGCCTCGATCTCGCCCTCGCGCTGGGCACCCGAGAAGCCGGCTGAATGCGCGACCGTCGGCGTCTTCATCAGGCCGGGCAGGACCGCGTTCACCCGAATCTTCTGATGGGCGTACTGGGCGGCCGTGGTGCGGGTGAGCTGGTTCAGCGCGGCTTTCGTGGCGGCGAAGCTGGCGTAGGGCAGGCCGCCATGGCGGATCGCCGCGATGGACGAGATGTTGATGATCGAGCCGCCCTCGCCGCTCTCCTCGAACTGGCGCTGCATCACCGGGATGACGTGCTTCATCGCCAGGAAGGCGCCGGTCAGGTTGATCCTGAAGACCCGGTCCCAGACCGCCTCCTCGAGCTCGACCACGCCGCCGGGCTCGGCGATGCCGACATTGTTGTCGAGGATGTCGATGCGGCCATAGCGCCCGAGCGCCCGGCCGACGAGGTCGGCGACGGCGTCGCCGCTGGTGACGTCGGCCTCGACCGCGAAGGCCTGGCCGCCCTCGTTCTGGATGATGGCGGCGGTCTCCTCGGCCGCGTCGCGGTTGATGTCGGCGCAGATCACCCTGGCGCCCTCGCGGGCGAACACCGTCGCGGTCGCCTTGCCGTTGCCCCAGCCCGGGCCGATCGACCCCGCGCCGGCCACGATCGCGACCTTGCCCCTCAGACGTCCGCTCATCCGCCTCGTCTCCTCCGGCGCGCCTTGTGAGCCTGCGCGCTCCGGCGCGCAGGATCGGGCCTCGGGCCGTCCGGGGCAAGTGCCAGCCTTCGCGCGCCCGCGGCGCGCAGCTGCGCTCAGGGCGCGCATGCATTCGCCCGCGAATGCGCCTATACCCGCCCGGCAACCTGGAATCGTTTGAATGTCCCCGCCTGCCGCGCCCGCCCCGGCGCCCGCTCTTTCGCCATCGGCCCTGCTACGGCCCGGCTCCGGTTTCGTCGCGACCTTCCGGGCGCTGTGGCCCTATCTCTGGCCGCCGGACCGGGCCGATCTGCGCCGCCGCGTCGTGCTCGCCTTCGTGCTGCTGGTGATCGGCCGCGTCGTGCTGATGGGCGTGCCCTTCACCTTCAAATGGGCGACCGACGCGCTGGCCAACACGGCGTCGAGCCTGCAGAACTGGCTGCCCTGGCTCGTCGGGGCGCCGCTGGCGCTGACGGTGATCTACGGGCTGTCGCGCGTCGGCTCGGCCGCCTTCATCCAGTTGCGCGACGCGCTGTTCGCGCCGGTCTTCATGCACGCGGTGCGCACGCTGGCGCTCCAGACCTTCGGCCACCTGCACCATCTTTCGCTGCGCTTCCATCTCGAACGCAAGACCGGCGGACTGACGCGCGTGCTGGAGCGCGGGCGCAACGGCATCGAGGAGATGGTCAGGCTCGGCCTCAACCAGCTCGTGCCGGTGGTGATCGAGCTCGCTTTGATCATCGCCGTGCTGCTGGCGATCTTCGACTGGGTCTACGTCGTCGTGCTGGTCGTGATGGTGACGACCTACATGGCCTACACGATCAAGGCGACGGAATGGCGCATCGCCATCCGCACCGCCATGAACGAGAGCGACACCGACGCCAACTCGAAGGCGATCGACTCGCTGCTGAACTACGAGACGGTGAAGTATTTCGGGGCCGAGGCGCGCGAGACCGCACGCTACGACGTCGCCATGGCGCGCTACGAGCGCAACTCCGTGAAGGCCTATTCCTCGCTGGCCTGGCTCAATTTCGGCCAGGCCGCGATCTTCGCAGCCGGCCTGACCATCTCGATGGCCATGGCGGTGCGCGGCTTCCGCGCCGGCACCCACACCGTCGGCGACTTTGTGCTGATCAACGCGATGCTGATCCAGCTCTACCAGCCGCTGAACTTCATGGGCACGGTCTATCGCGAGATCAAACAGGCGACGCTGGACATTGAGCAGATGTTCTCGCTGATCGGCCGCGATCCGGAAATCCGCGACAGGCCCGGCGCGCCGCCGCTGGGCACGCCGGCCGGCGAGGTCGTGTTCGAGGACGTGCATTTCGCCTACATCCCAGAGCGGCCGATCCTCAGGGGCGTCTCCTTCACCGTGCCGCCGGGCAAGACGATCGCCATCGTCGGCCCGTCGGGCGCGGGAAAATCGACAATCTCGCGGCTGCTGTTCCGGTTCTACGAGCCGCAAGCGGGGCGCATCCTGATCGACGGGCAGCCGATCGCCGATGTCCAGCAGATTTCGCTGCGCGCCGCCATCGGCATGGTTCCGCAGGACACCGTGCTGTTCAACGACACGATCGAATACAACATCCGCTACGGCCGGCCCGAGGCTAGCGCGGCCGAGGTCGAGGAGGCGGCGCGGCTGGCGCAGATCGACCGCTTCATCAAGTCGCTGCCGGAGGGTTACGCGACCTCGGTCGGCGAGCGCGGCCTGAAGCTCTCGGGCGGCGAAAAGCAGCGCGTCGCCATCGCCCGCACCATCCTGAAAGGGCCGCCGATCCTCGTGCTCGACGAGGCGACCTCGGCGCTGGATTCCTTCACCGAGAAGGAGATCCAGGACGCGCTCGACCGGGTCAGCGAGGGCCGCACCACGCTCGTCATCGCCCACCGCCTCTCGACCGTGATCAACGCCGACGAGATCATCGTGCTCGACAAGGGGCTGATCGCCGAGCGCGGCAGCCATCCGGCGCTCCTGGCCGCGAACGGCGTCTACGCCGCGATGTGGAACCGCCAGCGCCAGATCGACGAGGCCAAGGCGACGCTCAGGCAGGCGGCGGAGGCTGAAGCGCCGAGCGTTCGGGTGAGCCTGTCAGGGTGAATGGTGCGCCGATTTCCGTCAGCGCCGAGCCTGACCCGAGATCGCATTCCGGCCGCTGACGGCAGAACCTGCTGGCCAGCCCGCCTTCCGATCCGTCAGAGTGCGTCCGTCCAGGCAGATCGCCTGGGTTGAACAGGCGGGGGCCTTCTCATGTTCGATCCGACCACGCTCGTAGGCTTTCACACCTGGCTCAGCCTGATCGCGATCGCCGCAGGATTCCCGGTTGCTGCGGCCATGCTCGACGGCCGGATCAGCCCGCGCTGGAACGGGATCTATCTCTCGACCGCCATCGCCACCAGCGCCACCGGATTCGCCTTTCCGTTCACCGGCGTCCTGCCCTCGCACATTTTCGGCGTGATCTCGCTGGCGCTCCTGCTGCCGGCTGGATACGGGCTCTACGTCAAGCGGCTGGAGGGGTCATGGCGGCGCAGCTACGCGATCGCCACGATGATCGCCCTCTACCTGCTCGTCTTTGTGGCGGTGGTGCAGGCCTTCCTGAAGGCTCCGGCGCTGCAGGCGCTGGCGCCGACACAGACCGAGCCGCCCTTCGCCATCGCCCAGGCGGTGCTGCTGGCGATCTTTGCCGTGCTGACCTGGCTCGCGCAGCGGCGGTTCGCGGCAGGACGATCGATGACCGCCTGACTCGTCGCACCCGATGCGGATGGGGCGCGCGTCGCCTACTCAGTTTCCGCCCGCCGCGCGCCTGGGCACGCCGGCGCGCCAGGCGCCCAAGTCCTTCGCCCAGAACTTCGCCATCCCGGTGGCGCCGTGGCCGCGCGTTTCCTCGCTGGCCGGAATCAGCAGCAGGCGGGCGTTCGGCAGGCGCTTCAGCTCGCGCTCCATCACGCCGGTCTCTGGCGGGTTGCGCTCGTCGTCAGCGGCGTTGATCGCCAGCAGCGGAGCGGTGATGGCGCCGAGCTGCGGGGCGGGATTGTAGTCGCGCGAGGAATCCCACTGGTAGAGAAAGTCGTTGGCGTCGGCGCTGAACGCGGCCGACGCCAATCTTGAGCCTGTCGTCGAGCGTCCTCGTCGCGTCTCTCCGCGTTCTCGCCCGGCGATCCTCCCGGATCGAAGGATCGCGCCGAACGCCGGGTGGCGCAAGGGTTGGGCCCGGACGTTGGGTTCGGCCCTCCCCTTCCCCCTTGGCGGGGAAGGCCCTAAAGCAGCGGCTGGCGGCGGCGCCTCAGTGTCGCCGCAGCAGGCCGCCACACCCGCGCCCGCCGGCGCCAACAAGACCAACGGGAGCCCCCATGTCGCTCGTCGATTCCGTCCGAAAGGTGATCGTGCCCATCCACAAGGAGGGTTACGTCTTCATCGCCATCGCGCTGGTCGCGACGATCGTCCTCGCCAATCTCTGGACGCCGTTCGGCTGGATCGGTTCGATCATCACGCTGTGGATCTGCTATTTCTTCCGCGACCCGGCGCGTGTGACGCCGCAGCAGCCGAGCCTCGTGATCTCGCCCGCCGACGGCCGCATCAGCCAGATCGCGACCGCACTGCCGCCGGCCGAACTCAACCTGCCGGCCGAGCCGATGACGCGCATCTCGGTCTTCATGAACGTCTTCGACTGCCATGTGAACCGCAGCCCGGTGGCCGGCCGGGTCGTCAAGATGGCCTACACGCCAGGCCTCTTCCTGAATGCCGAACTCGACAAGGCGAGCGACGACAACGAGCGCAACGCGCTGGCGATCGAGACGCCGGCCGGCGTCGTCGGCGTCGTCCAGATCGCCGGGCTGATCGCGCGGCGCATCGTGCCCTTCGTCAAGGAGGGCGATTTGCTGGGCGCAGGCGAGCGTTTCGGGCTGATCCGTTTCGGTTCGCGCGTCGACGTCTACCTGCCGGCCGGCATCGTCCCTCTCGTCGGCGAAGGCCAGACCGCGATCGCCGGCGAGACCGTGCTAGCCGAGGCCGGAGACGGCGCGGCGGCGCGGAGCTTCCGGGAAGCCTGATCAGGCCATCCGCCTAGCCTCGCGACGCAAAACCGCGTATTCCGCTGGCATGAGCGATCTTTTCCCTCCCTTCGAGCCCGAGCGCGCCGAATCGCGGCGCGCCCGCTTCAAGCCGATCCCGTTCCGGCTTATCGCGCCCAACCTCGTCACCCTGCTGGCGCTTTGCCTCGGGCTGACCGCGATGCGGCTCGTGGTCGAGGGCAAGCTCGAGACGGCGACGATCTGCATCCTGGTGGCCGCCGCGCTGGACGGCGTCGACGGCAGGCTCGCGCGGCTGCTGAAGGGCACGTCGCGCTTCGGGGCCGAACTCGATTCGCTCTCGGATTTCGTCAATTTCGGTGTCGCGACCGGTTATGTGCTGTGGATATTCGTGCTGCACGACCTGCGCTCGTTCGGCTGGATCGTGGTGCTGACGCTGGCCTGCGCCATGGCGCTCAGACTGGCGCGCTTCAACGTGATGATCGACGACCCCGCCCGGCCCGACTGGCAGAAGAACTTCTTCGTCGGCATGCCCGCGCCGGCCGGCGCCATCACCGCGATGCTGCCGCTCTATCTGCATTTCGTCGGCGTGCCGGTGCAGGGCTGTGGCGCGCCGCTGGTCGGGCTCTACATCCTGTTCATCGCCTTCCTGACGATCTCGCGCATCCCTTGCTACGCCGGCAAGACGCTGGGCGCCCGGATCCCGCGCGACCGCGTGCTGCCGATCTTCGTCGCGGTCGTGGTCGCGGCCGGGCTGTTCTTCGCCTATCCGTTCGAGATGCTGGCGCTGATCGTGCTGGCCTATCTGGCGCTGATCCCGGTCGGCGTCGCTCGCTATCGCAAGCTCGAACGGGAGCATGCGGCCGGCGTCGCATCGGCCATCGCGCCGGTCGGCACGCCCGCCGGGCCGGGCTAGCGCCTGCGCCCGCGCCCGGTCAGCCGCGAGGCGTTGGCGCGGGTGCGCTTGGAGAACGGCTCGAGCGTGCTGTTGGCCGCTTTCGCGGCCGCTTCGGCCAGATCCACACTGGCGAGGGGGTTGAGCGCAAGCCCCAACCAGAACAAGGCTGCCGCCTGGCCCGCCGCGAAGCCGCTCTCCATCACGGCCGACATCTTCTCGCTGACGGCCTTGGCCGCCTCGCGCTGGCCGCGGCTGTCGCCGAGCGCGCCCTTCAGCAGGATCGGCATCCGCATCGCGATGGTCAGGCCGGCGTCGACCTGCATCGTCGCCATTCTGGCGGCGAGCGCCTGCGCCTCGACCCCTGCGCCGGCGACGGACCGGAAAGTCTTGCTCGAATTCGCCATTGTGCTGAGAGCTCCCGGACGCGACGCCCTTACGTCATGTAGGCCGCCCGTCGAATTGTGCAATGCGGCATGGCGCGAAGGGGCTGATACCTAATGCGCTC
>JAKFWE010000134.1 GCA_021732895.1 Allobosea sp.
ACCGGCTCCGACAAGGTTCATCTGCTCCTGGTCTGCACCGCCGAGCGCGGCCTGTGCGGCGCCTTCAACTCGTCGATCGCGCGGCTCGCCCGCGAGAAAGCCAACGCGCTGAAGGCCGAAGGCAAGACGGTCAAGATCATCTGCGTCGGCAAGAAGGGATACGACATCCTGCGCCGGCAGTTCAGCGCCGACATTCTCGAAGTCATCGACCTGCGCAGCTTCAAGCAGGTCGGCTTCGCCAATGCCGAGATGATCGCGCAGAATGTGCTCGCCCGCTTCGCCGCCGGCGAGTTCGACGTCGCCACCCTGTTCTTCTCGAAGTTCAAGTCGGTGATCCAGCAGATCCCGACGGCGCAGCGGATCATTCCGGCCGAGATACCCGCCGGCACGAAGACGACGGAAGCCGTCTACGACTACGAGCCCGACGAGAGCGAGATCCTCGAGACGTTGCTGCCGCGCAACCTCACCGTCCAGATCCTGCGCGCCCTCCTCGAAAACGGCGCCTCCGAGCAGGGCGCGCGCATGTCGGCGATGGATTCCGCCACGCGCAACGCCGGCGAAATGATCAAGAAGCAGACGCAGCTCTACAACCGCTCGCGCCAGGCGATGATCACCAAGGAACTGATCGAGATCATCTCCGGCGCGGAAGCGCTATAACTCCGTCAAGGGGTCTGCGCGGCGCCGGTCCGCAGGCTCGTCCGCAACGTCTGAACGCGCATCCGAGGTTCCCATGGCCAAAGCCGCTTCCAAGACCACCAAGACCGCCGCGGCGGCGACGACCGCAGCCCCCGCCAACACCGGCACCGGCCGCGTCGCGCAGGTCATCGGCGCCGTCGTCGACGTCGAGTTCGACGGCGAACTGCCGCTGATCCTCAATGCTCTCGAGACGACCAATCTCGGCAACCGGCTGGTGCTCGAGGTGGCGCAGCATCTCGGCGAGAACACCGTCCGCACCATCGCGATGGATTCCACCGAGGGCCTCGTGCGCGGCCAGTCGGTCACCGACACCGGCTCGGCCATCGCCGTGCCGGTCGGCGACGAGTGCCTCGGCCGCATCATGAACGTCATCGGCGAGCCGGTCGACGAGGCCGGTCCGATCCTGACCAGCAACACCCGCGGCATCCACCAGCCGGCGCCGTCCTATGCCGAGCAGGCGACGGAAGCGCAGATCCTGGTCACCGGCATCAAGGTCGTCGATCTGCTCGCGCCCTACGCCAAGGGCGGCAAGATCGGCCTGTTCGGCGGCGCCGGCGTCGGCAAGACCGTGCTGATCATGGAGCTGATCAACAACGTCGCGAAGGCGCATGGCGGCTATTCGGTGTTCGCCGGCGTCGGCGAGCGCACCCGCGAGGGCAACGACCTCTATCACGAGATGATCGAGTCGGGCGTCAACAAGAAGGGCGGCGGCGAGGGCTCGAAATGCGCGCTCGTCTACGGCCAGATGAACGAGCCGCCGGGCGCGCGCATGCGCGTCGCGCTGTCGGGCCTGACCGTCGCCGAGGATTTCCGCGATCGCGGCCAGGACGTGCTGTTCTTCGTCGACAACATCTTCCGCTTCACGCAGGCCGGCTCGGAAGTGTCGGCGCTGCTCGGCCGCATCCCGTCGGCGGTCGGCTATCAGCCGACGCTCGCGACCGACATGGGCAACCTGCAGGAGCGCATCACCACCACCAACAAGGGCTCGATCACCTCGGTGCAGGCGATCTACGTGCCCGCCGACGACCTGACCGACCCGGCGCCCGCGACCTCCTTCGCCCATCTCGACGCCACGACCGTGCTGTCGCGCTCGATCGCGGAAAAGGGCATCTATCCGGCGGTCGATCCGCTCGACTCGACCTCGCGCATGCTGTCGGCCGCGATCGTCGGCGAGGAGCACTACGCCATCGCCCGCCAGGTCCAGCAGATCCTCCAGCGCTACAAGGCGCTGCAGGACATCATCGCGATTCTGGGCATGGACGAGCTTTCGGAAGAGGACAAGCTCGCCGTCGCCCGCGCCCGCAAGATCGAGCGCTTCCTGTCGCAGCCCTTCTTCGTCGCCGAGGTCTTCACCGGCTCGCCGGGCAAGCTCGTCGCGCTGGAAGACACGATCAAGGGCTTCAAGGGGCTGGTCGAGGGCAAGTACGACCATCTTCCGGAAGCGGCCTTCTACATGGTCGGCTCGATCGACGAGGCGGTCGAGAAGGCCCAGCGGCTGGCGGCGGAAGCGGCCTGATCGAGGCGAATGGCGAGTGGCGAACCGGGAGTAGCGAAGGGCGATCGGTGAACGCGCGCGCCAGCCGCAGGGCTGATCGCCATTCGCCATTCGCCATTCGCTGAGGAAAACATGGCACAGACCTTCACATTCGAACTCGTCTCGCCCGAGCGCATCCTGTTCGCGGGCGCGGTTGAAAGCGTCCTGGTCCCTTCCCTCGAAGGCGAGATGACGGTTCTGGCCGGCCACGCGCCCGTGGTGGCGACGCTGAAATGCGGCATCGTTCTGGTGCAGACCGATGCCGGCCACGGCAAGGAATTCTTCGTCAATGGCGGGCTGGTCGAGATCAACCCGGTCGCGACGACGATCCTCGCCGAGCAGGCCCGCTTCATCGAGGATGTCGACAACGCCGTGCTCGATCAGGAAATCCTGACCGCCGAGACCCGGCTCGCCGGCTCGACCGACGTGGCCGAGCAGAAGCGCCTGAACGACACGCTGGTGCAGTTGCGCGAGTTCAAGGGCGTCTTCACCGAGCGCAAGGCGGCGTAATTTCCCTTCTCCCCTCGGGGGACAAGGTGTCTGCGAAGCAGACGGATGAGGGAGGGGGCGCGCCAGCGGACCTTTTCTTCTTCGGTTCAGGGACGTCCCTCATCCGTCAGCGTTTCGCGCCGCCACCTTCTCCCCCGATGGGAGAAGGGTTCACGCATAACTGATGAACTCCATCAGCGAGCCGTCCGGATCGCGAAAATAGACGCTGGCGCCGGCCCCGCCGCGTCCGACGCGCTGCACCGGGCCAAGCTCGACCGGGACGCCTCGCTCCGCGAGATGCGCGATCGCCGCCTCGATCGGCCCATCCCAGCGGAAGCACAGGTCGCTGCCCCCGGGCGGGACCGGAATGCGCGCCTTCGGATCAGGCTGCAGGTCGGGGCCATGGCAGTTCAGCTGCGCCGTCCCGATGCGGTAGACGAAGCCAGCGCCGTTCTGAACCACTTCGGCGCCGATCACGTCGCGGTAGAAGGCGTTCGAGCGCTCCCAGTCGGAGACGTGGATGACGCAGTGGTCGAAGGTGACGAGGCTCATCGGCGGCTCCGCAGCGTGGTCTGTCGTCGATTACGTCATTGCGAGCGCAGCGAAGCAATCCACGCGATGGCTGGATCGCTTCGTTGCCCTCGCAATGACGGGTGTCACTCCCCCATCGCGATCAGGCTGGCGTTGCCGCCGGCCGCCGCCGTGTTGACGGTCACCGTCTGCTCGGTCGTAAATCGCATCAGATAGTGCGGCCCTCCGGCCTTGGGGCCGGTGCCCGAAAGCCCGTGGCCGCCGAAGGGTTGCACGCCGACGACCGCGCCAATGATGTTGCGGTTGACGTAGATGTTGCCGGTCGCGAGCCGCTTCACGACCTTCTCGACGGTCGTCTCGATGCGCGAATGGACGCCCAGCGTCAGCCCGTAGCCCGTCGCCTCGATCGCCGCGAGGACCTTCTCGAGGTCTCCTGCCTTCCAGCGCACGACATGCAGGATGGGCCCGAAATGCTCCTGATTGAGTTCGTCGATCCGTTTCAGCGTCACGACGTGGGGCGCGACGTAGGAGCCGCCGAGCTCCGGCGACCTGCCGGCGAAGGCGATCCGGCCGAGCCGCGCCATCGCCGCGATATGCTCGTCGAGCCTCGCCTTGGCGGCCCTGTCGATGACCGGGCCGATATGGGCGTCGATCTTGCGCGGATCGCCGATCTTCAGCTCGGCGGCTGCGCCCTCGATCATCTCCAGAACCTTGTCGGCCACATCCTCCTGCACGACGAGCAGGCGCAGCGCCGAGCAGCGCTGCCCGGCCGAGCGGAAGGCCGACATCACGACGTCGTCGGCGACCTGCTCGGGCAGCGCGGTGGCGTCGACGATCATGGCGTTGAGCCCGCCGGTCTCGGCGATCAGCGGCACGATCGGGCCATCCTTGGCGGCGAGCGCGCGGTTGATCGCGCGCGCGGTCGCGGTCGAGCCGGTGAAGGCGACGCCGGCGACGGCCGGATGGGCGACCAGCGCTGCGCCCAGCGCGCCGCCGCCGGGGGTCAGGTGCAGCGCGGAAGCCGGCACGCCGGCTTCATGGAGAAGGCGCACGGCCACGGCCGCGATCAACGGCGTCTGCGGGGCCGGCTTGGCGACGACGCTGTTGCCCGCCGCCAGCGCCGCCGCGATCTGCCCGATGAAGATGGCGAGCGGGAAATTCCACGGCGCGATGCACAGGAACGGCCCCCGCCCGCGCAGAACCAGCCGGTTCTCCTCGCCCGTCGGTCCCGGCAGCAGGGCCGGCGTCGCCAGCTTCGCCTCGGCCTCGGCGGCGTAGTAGCGACAGAAATCGACCGCCTCGCGCAGTTCCGACAGCGCGTCGTCCAGCGTCTTGCCGGCCTCGGCCTGCAGCAGCGCGAGCAGCGGGCCGCGCCGCGCCTCCATCAGGTCGGCGGCCTTGCGCAGGGCCGCCGCGCGCGCGCGGGCCGGCGCCGCGTTCCACGCCGCGAAGCCCGCCCTGGCGGCGTCCATGGCGCGTCCAGCCAGCGCGGCGTCGGCCTCCGCGACCGTGCCGATCGGCATGCCGTCGATGGGAGAGACGACCGGCCGCGGCGCCCCGCCCGCCGGCTCGCCGTCGATGATCGCGCTCGCCTTGGGGAAGCCGGCGGCCGCAGCCTGTCGCACCTCCGCCAGCAACGCGTCGAGCGCCTGCGCCTCGCCGAACTCGACTCCGGCCGAATTCCTGCGCGACGGCCCGAACAGGTCGGCCGGCAGCGGAATCCGGCGGTGGCGGGCGTTCTCCGGCGTCGCGATGAGTTCGGCGGGCGACGCCAGCAGGCGCGCCACCGGCACGTCGGGATCGCCCGACGCCGCCACGAAGGACGAGTTCGCGCCATTCTCCAGCAGCCTGCGGACCAGATAGGCGAGCAGGTCCTGATGGCCGCCGACCGGCGCATAGGTTCGGCAGGCGAACCCGGCCTTGTCCGCCAGCAGGCGTTCGTAGAGCGCGTCGCCCATGCCGTGCAGGCGCTGGAATTCGTAGTTCTCGGCGTCGCTCGCCATCTCGGCCACGGTCGCCACGGTCAGCGCGTTGTGAGTGGCGAATTGCGGGACGATGCGCGGGCGCAGCGCCAAAAGCTGCGCGGCGCAGGCCTCGTAGTTGAGATCGGTCATCGCCTTGCGGGTGAAGACCGGATAGTCCGCGAGGCCGCGCTCCTGGGCGCGCTTCAGCTCGGTGTCCCAATAGGCGCCCTTGACGAGGCGCACCATCAGGCGCCGGCCATGCGCCTCGGCCAGAGCCGCGACATGGTCGATGACGGCGGCGGCGCGCTTCTGGTAGGCCTGGATCGCCAGGCCGAAGCCGTCCCAGCCCGCCAGCGTCTCGTCCGCCATCACGGCGGCGATGACGTCGAGCGAGAGTTCGAGCCGGTCGGCCTCCTCGGCATCGACGGTGAAGTTGAGGTCGAATGACTTCGCCTGCCGCGCCAGCGAGAGGACCTTCGGGGTCAGCTCGGTCAGAACGCGCGTCCGGCTCGTCGCCTCGTAGCGCGGATGCAGCGCCGAGAGCTTGACCGAAATGCCGGGCCGGTCCGGCAGCGGCGCGTTGCCGGCCGCGGCGCCGATGGCGTCGATGGCTGCGCTGTAGGAGGCGAGGTAGCGGTCGGCGTCGCCTTGCGTGCGGGCCCCCTCGCCGAGCATGTCGAAGGAGTAGCGGTAGAGCCGCCCGGAGCCGGCGCCGGCCCGTTTGAGCGCCTCACCGATCGTCTGCCCGAGCACGAAATGGCTGCCCATGACGCGCATCGCCTGGCGGGTGGCGGTGCGCACGGCCGGCGCGCCGAGGCGTTTCGCGAGCCCGGCGACGATGCCGCTCGGCGTTTCGCCCGGCTGGATGACGCGCGCGGTGACGCCGAGCGCCCAAGCCGAGGCCGAGACGAGGAAGGCGTCGGACTTCGCTTCGTGATGGGCGAAATCGCCCTGGCCCAGCTTGTCCTCGATCAGCCGGTCGGCCGTCGCCGCATCCGGCACGCGCAGCAGCGCCTCGGCCAGCACCATCAGCGCGAGTCCTTCCCTGGTCGAGAGCGAATACTCGCGCAGCAGGTCCTCGATGCCGCCGAGCCCGACCTTGCGGCTGCGGATCGCCTCGATCAGGGCGGTGGCGCGGGCGTCGATGCGCGCCTTGGCGGCGGGTTCGCGCTTCGCCGCCGCCAGCAGCCGGGTCGCGATCGCGCCGTCATCCTCCGCGTATGGCGCGCCGAAGGGCGGAATGCCGCCGGCTTCGAGAGGGCGAGGAGCAGAGGCGGCCATGGTTTGGCTCCGAATGGGAGGCGGCGGGATGATCTAAAGCATCTGATTTCAACGACCGGATATCAACTCGCCAAGCAAACAAAAATACCGTATAATATCCTGCGATGAATCGCTTCTGCGATGATTGATGAAGCCCGTCTTCGGGAGCGCAGCGAAGCAATCCTGGTGACGTGGAGCGCGCCGCTCTGGATCGCTTCGCTTCCCTTGCAATGACGGGGAGGGATTTCGGGACGCCATTCATGCTCGACCGCACCGACCGCCGCATTCTGTCGCTGCTGCAGTCCGACGGCCGTATCGCCGGCGTTGAGCTGGCGGAGAAGGTCGGTCTGTCGCCGACGGCGGTCGGCGAGCGCCTGAAGCGCCTGAGCCGCGAGGGCTTCATCACCGGCTACAGGGCGACGCTCGATCCGTTGAAGCTGGGGCTGAACCTGCTCGTCTTCGTCGAGGTCTATCTCGACAAGACGACGCCCGACGCCTTCGAGCGCTTCGCCACGGCGGTGAAGCGCGCGCCGGAGGTGCTGGAGTGCCATATGGTGGCCGGCGGCTTCGACTATCTGGTCAAGACCCGCGTCGCCGACATGAACGCCTACCGCCGTTTCCTCGGCGATGTCCTGCTCGCGCTGCCGGCGGTGCGCGAGACGCGGACCTATGCGGTGATGGAGGAGGTGAAGACCGACGGCGCGCTGCCCGTGTGAGGCCGCGCGCCGTCGCGGCTGCTCATCCGGCCGGCGTGGTCCCGCGCGGGCGCGGCCGCGTCTTCCACAGGGAGACTGCGACGCCGCCGAGGATCAGCGCGAGGGTCACGCCAAGCGAGATCGCGGGATCGACCTTGCCGAAGATCTGGTTCCAGAAGATCTTCCCGCCGATGAAGACGAGCACCAGCGCCAGCGCCGTCTTGAGATGCTCGAACCGATGGACCATGGCGGCCAGCGCGAAATACAGCGCGCGCAGACCGAGGATCGCCATGATGTTGGCCGTGAAGACGATGAACGGGTCGGTCGTGATGGCGAAGATCGCCGGCACGGAATCGACCGCGAACACGGCGTCAGCCAGGTTGATGACGATGAGAGCGAGGAACAGCGGGGTCGCGTGCAGCATCGTCCGGCCGGTCGCGGCATCGGGCAGCCGGACGAAGAAGCGTTCGCCATGCAGGGCGTCGGTGACGCGCATGCGGCGCTTCAGGAACCGCACCAGCGGATTCTTCGCGACGTCCGGCTCGGCTTCAGCCGCCACCAGCATCTTGACGCCCGTGACGATCAGGAAGGCGCCGAAGAGATACAAGATCCAGTCGTATTGCTGAACGAGCGCCGCGCCGACGCCGATCATCAGCCCGCGCAGAATGATCACGGCGATGATGCCCCAGACCAGCGCCCGATACTGGTAGCGCGGCGGGATGGCGAAGAAGCCGAAGATCAGCGAGATCACGAAGACATTGTCGATGGACAACGCCTTTTCGATGAAGAAGCCGGTGAAGAAGGTCACGCCGGCATGGGCGCCGTCGGTCGTGAAGAGATGTCCGGCTTCGAAAGCCCACCATACCGCCACGCCGTAGACACAGGCAAAACCGATGTAGAAGGCCGACAGCCAGAGGCTGCGCGCGATGCCGATCTCACGTTCGCCACGGTTCAGGAGACCGAGATCGAAAGCGAGAAGCGCGAAAACGATCGCGAGGAAGCCGCTCCACATCCAGAGCGGCTTGCCGAGCCAGTCGGCAAACAGAATATCCATGTCCGGGCGCCTGTCGATTGGGTTGACGTCGAAGGCGGTTCCGACATCGCGGCCGCGTCGTCCAGACGCGCGCCGCCAGAGGGGCC
>JAKFWE010000126.1 GCA_021732895.1 Allobosea sp.
AGCAGACCGAGCTGCTGCTCGCGAAAGATGACGTAGATGCCGTAGGCGATCACGATCACGGCCCCGACCAGCACGGCCGTCGCCGGCCAGTCGCCGAAGACGAACCAGCCGATCGCCATGGCCCAGAGCATGGTCGAGTATTCGAAGGGCGCGATCAGCGAGGCGTCGCCAAAGCGATAGGCCTGGACGAGAAAGATCTGGCCGAGCCCGCCGAGAACGCCGACCGTCAGCATCATCAGCGCGTCCTGCCAACCGGGCGCCTGCCAGCCGAGCAGGATGGTCGAGAGGCCGAGCAGGCTGGTCATCATCATGAAATAGAACACGATCGCGCCGGTGCCCTCGCTGCGCGTCAGCGTTCGCACCTCGATCGAGGCGAAGGCGGAGCAGCAGGCCCCGGCCAGCGCGAGGCCGGCGCCGAAGGCCGGGCCGGGCGCGAGACCATGGCCGACGCCGCGCATATAGGGCGCCAGCATGATCAGCACGCCGACGAAGCCGATCGTCACCGCGCTCCAGCGATAGACGCGCACGCGCTCCTTCAGGATCACCGCCGCGAGCACGACCACGGCGAGCGGCGCGGCGTAGCCGATCGCGACCGCGTCGGAGAGCGGCAGGTAATGCAGCGCCGCGAAACCGCAGAACATGCCGATAGAGCCGATGACGCTGCGCCTGAAGTGGCCGCGCAGGTTCCGCGTCTTGAGCGAATCGAGCACGCCGCCCTGCCAGGCGAGCCAGGCCAGCAGCGGGATCAGCGCGAAAAACGAGCGTACGAAGACGATCTCGCCGATCGGATATCGGGCGGAGAGCGACTTCACCCCGGCCGACATCAGCGTGAACGCCAGCGCCGAGATGAGCTTGAGGCTGATGCCGAGGAGAGGAGACAAGGGACCGGGACGCGGGAGGGATGGAGCCGTTGCGGGGCCGGATTCGTTAGATCATGCGCGGATCGTCGCTCAAAGCGCCGACTCCGCAACCCTGACCGGCGTCTCCGTCACCCGGTCAGAAGCTCCCCCTGAAGACGCCGCCGTCGATCAGCAGGTTCTGGCCGGTGATGTAGCCGGCGTGCTCGCTGGCGAGGAAGGCGCAGACATTGCCGAATTCTTCCGCATGTCCGAAGCGGCCTGCGGGAACCTCCGCCTTGCGCAAGGCCGCCATCTCCTCGAGCGTCAGGCCCTTGATCGCCGCCATCTTCGCCGTCGAGCCCTTGAGCCTGTCGGTGTCGAACATGCCGGGCAACACGTTGTTGATCGTGACGTTGGCGTGGGCGACCTCGCGCGCAACGCCGGCGAGGAAGGCGGTCAGGCCGGCGCGGGCGGCCGAGGAGACGTCGAGCCCGGTCAGCGGCGTCAGCACGCTCATCGAGGTGATGTTGACGATGCGGCCGAAGCGGCGCGAAACCATGCCGTCGATCACGCGTTGCACCAGTTCGAGCGGGGTCGCCATGTTCTGCACGACCCCTTCCAGCAGCGCTTCGCGGGTTACGTCGCGAAACGGTTTGGGCGGAGGACCGCCATTGTTGTTGACCAGAATGTCTGGCTCGGGCGCGGCCGCCAGAAGCGCGTCCTGCCCGGCGCGGGTCGAGACGTCGGCGACGACGGACAGGACTTTCGCGCCCGTCGCGGCGCGAATTTCGCTTGCCGTCGCCTCGAGCGTGGCCGCGTCGCGGCCATTGATCACGACGATGCAGCCCGCCTCGGCGAGCGCCATGGCGCAGCCGCGGCCGAGCCCCTTGCTGGAGGCGCAGACGATGGCCGTACGGCCCGAAATTCCCAGATCCATGACGTTTCTCCGCGACCTTTTAACCCTGGGTCCAAGGCAAAGCATGGTTTTGCGGCGCCGTCATCAAAGCGCAATGCAAATCAGACACACGCCGGAAGCATCGCAACCGGACGGGCTGGCTGGCATGAGCGAAGACGACGACGCCAGGCAGGTGCGCAGCATCTTCATCTCGGATCTCCATCTGGGCACGCGCGGCGCGCAGGCCGATCTCGTGCTGGAGTTCCTGCGCGCCTATGACGCGCCGCAAATCTATCTGGTCGGCGACATCATCGACGGCTGGCGGCTGAAGAACGGCTGGTATTTTCCCCAGTCCCACAACGACGTCATCCAGAAGCTGCTCCGCAAGGTCCGCAAGGGCTCGAAGCTGATCTACATCACCGGCAATCACGACGATTTCCTGCGGGATTTCGCCGGCACGCAGTTCGGC
Organism: Allobosea sp.; assembly: GCA_021732895.1. Taxonomy (GTDB): domain Bacteria; phylum Pseudomonadota; class Alphaproteobacteria; order Rhizobiales; family Beijerinckiaceae; genus Allobosea. The sequence continues at coordinate 2,204 of JAKFWE010000126.1, forward strand.
GGCATCACGCTGGTGGATGATGCGATCCACGAGACCGCCGATGGCCGGCGCCTTCTCGTCATTCACGGCGATCTTTTCGACCTCGTGGTGCGCAACGCCAAATGGCTCGCGCTGCTGGGCGACTGGGCCTACACCGTCGCGCTCGCATCCAACACGGTCGTCAACAAGGTGCGCCGATTGCTGCACCTGCCGCACTGGTCGCTCTCGGCCTGGGCCAAGCTCAAGGTCAAGAACGCGGTCAACTACATCGGCGAGTTCGAGACGTGCCTCGCCGCCGAGGCGCGCCGGCACAATGCGGATGGCGTCATCTGCGGGCACATCCACCACGCGGCCCATCGCGAGATCGAGGGCCTGACCTACATCAACGCCGGCGACTGGGTCGAAAGCTGCACGGCCGTGGTCGAGCATGCCGACGGGCGCTTCGAGCTGATCCGCTGGCCGCAATACCGGCTGAAGGGCGAGGCCGCGGTTCCGCTGCCTACGCCGGCCAAGACGCCCGTGCTGGTCACCGAGGCGGCCTGATGCGCCTGCTGATCGCGACGGACGCCTGGCGGCCGCAGATCAACGGGGTGGTTCGCTCGCTGGAGCGCATTGTCGAGGCCGGGCCGCATTTCGGGGTGACGCCGCAGGTGCTCAGCCCGGAAGGCTTCCGGCAGATCGGGCTGCCGAGCTATCCCGACATCCGCATCGCCCTGGCGACGCGCCGGGCGGTGGCGCGCCGCATCGCCGAATTCGGTCCCGATCATATCCATATCGCGACCGAAGGGCCGATCGGCTGGCTGACGCGAGCCGTCTGCCTCGTGCAGAAGCGCGCCTTCACGACGAGCTACCACACGCGCTTTCCGCAATATGTCGCGGCGCGCTGGCCGATCCCTGAGAGCTGGAGCTACCGGTTCCTGCGCCGCTTTCACGGGCCGGCCGCCGCCGTCATGGTCTCGACCGCCTCGGTCGAGGACGAATTGCGGAGCCATGGCTTCGAGAAGATCGTGCGCTGGGGCCGCGGCGTCGATCTCGGGGTTTTCCATCCGCGCCCGGCGAGCGTGCTCGATCTTCCGCGTCCGATCTTCCTCAGCGTCGGGCGGGTCGCCGTCGAGAAGAACCTGGAGGCGTTCCTGTCCCTGCGGCTGCCCGGCAGCAAGGTGGTGGTCGGCGACGGGCCGGCGCGGGCCGACCTTCAGCGCGCCTTTCCCGACGTGATCTTCATGGGGACGCGCGAGGGCGAGGAGCTCGCCGCGATCTACGCCTCCTCGGACGTGTTCGTGTTTCCGAGCCTGACGGACACGTTCGGCATCGTCCTGCTTGAGGCGGCCGCGAGCGGGCTGCCGGTCGCGGCTTTCCCCGTGCAGGGGCCGAGCGACGTCTTCGCCGGCAGCGAGGCTGCGGTGCTGCACGAGGATCTGCGCCACGCCGCGATGACCGCGCTGCGGCTGCCGCGCGAGGCCGGGCTGGCGCTGGCGGCGCGCAACAGCTGGCACGGCAGCGCCGGGCAGTTCTATGGCCATATCAGGCGGGTGGCGAAACCGGCGCTCGCCCTTCAGGACGGCGGATCGTTGGAAAACGCGTCGCCGCCCCGATCCGTCACAGCCTTCGCGAGCGGTCGTGACGTGGCAGCGCCCGGGCGGGCTGGTCTGCCGGCTTGAGCTCGGCGCGGTAGGCGTCGCGGCGTTCGTGCACCGAGGCGATGACGAGGCCCATCGGCACGCCGAGCCCGACGAGCGCCGCTTCCGACAATTGCAGACTGGCCTCGATCGTCTCGGGCACGGCGTCGTTGACGCCGATCTCGTAAAGATGCCGGGCATGGGCGGCGTCGCGGGCGCGCGCGACGATGATCAGATCGGGCCTGAGCGCGCGCGCCGCCATCACGGTTTCATCGACGACGCGTGAATTGTTGATGCTGACGATCAGCGTCGTCGCCTCGTCGAGGCCGCAGAGCCGCAGGAAATCGGGCCTCGTCGCATCGCCGAAGAAGGCAGGTCGTCCGGCGCGGCGCTGGGCGGCCACGACCGCGGGGTCCGAGTCGATGACGATGTAGGGCTTGTGGTGCTCTTCGAGCATCGAGCTCACCAGCTGGCCGACCCGGCCGCAGCCGACGACGATGGCGCGCGCCGAGTGGTCGTCGGGCGGCAGGATCTTCGCCTCGTCGGGCATCGCCGCGGGGACGGCGAGCCGAAGCGACCAGTTCCGCGCCAGCCTGGCCAGGAAGGGCAGGGCGACCATCGTCAGCGAGACGCCGGCCAGCACCAGACTGGCCGTCTCCTGGGCGAGGAGCTTGGCTGCGACCGCGCCGCCGAACAGCACGAAGGCGAACTCGCCGCCGGGGCCGATCATGATCGCGGTCTCGAGCGCCGTCGCAAGCGAGAGCTTGAACCGGCGCGCCAGCGCGAAGACGATGAGCGATTTCGCGGCGAAGAGACCGACCGCGATGGCGATGATGGTGAGCGGGCGGGCCGCGATCTCCGCCGGGTTGACGCCCATCCCGACGGTCAGGAAGAACACGCCGATCAGCAGCGACTTGAACGGTTCGATCGTCACCTCGATGGCGCGGCGATATTCGGTCTCGGCCAGCAGCAGCCCGGCGATGAAGGCTCCAAGCCCCATCGAAAGCCCGGCCGCCGCCGCGATCATGCCGGTGCCGAGCGCGATCAGCAGCGTCGCCGCCATGAAGCTCTCGGAGGAATCGGTCGAGGCGACGAGCCGGAACAGCGGCCTCAGCGCCAGCCGGCCGATGACCACGATCGCGGCGATCGCGCCGAAGGCCTGGACCATGGCCTGGGCCAGGCCGGCGAGCAGCGACCCGCCCTCGGCCTGCGCGCCGAGCACGCTGACGAGGAAGAGCAGCGGAATCACCGCGATGTCCTGGCAGAGCAGGATGGCGAAGCTGGCGCGGCCGGCCGAGGAGGTCATCCGCCGCTTCGACGAGAGCAACTCCACCACCATCGCGGTCGAGGACAGCGCAAGGCCGGAGCCGATGATCACGGCCGCCGCCGCCGGCTGTCCGACGGCGTAGGCGCAGGCGCCGATGAACAGCGCCGAAAGCCAGACCTGGCCGAGGCCGAGGCCGAAGACGAGGCGCCGCATCGTCTTCAGGCGCTCGAAGGAGAGTTCGAGGCCGATGACGAAGAGGAGGAAGGCGACGCCGAGTTCCGCCGGCCCGGCGAGCGCCTCGGCGCTGGAGACCGTAACGGCCCCCAGCAGCGGCACCGCAGCGACCAGCCCGCCCAGCCCGAACGGGCCGAGCAGCGCCCCGCAGGCGACGAAGGCCAGCACCGAATTGACCCGGAAGCGCTTGGCGAACGGGACGACGACGCCCGCCGTCGCAAGCACGACGACAGCGTCCCTGTAGACAGAGGGATCGACGGTTCCAGCCAAGATCGGATCCAGCGAGTCGGGGGAGAAACGACCCGCGCAAGCTTGCGGCCAGCGCCGCGGCAACACAACCGCTGTTCGGGACGGGGCCGCATGACGATCGCTTCGATGCGTGCGGCGTTGGGTCGGCCCCTTCGCGCGGGAACTCACCGGATTGCGGTTTCCGCTTTCACGTCGCATGGGCTAGCTTTTCGGCTTCGATCAGAAGGACCGTCCATGCGCTTTGCCGGCACCGCCTCCTATGTCGCCACCGAGGATCTCACCGTCGCCGTCAACGCCGCCGTGCGGCTGGAGCGGCCCTTGCTCGTCAAGGGCGAGCCCGGCACCGGCAAGACCGTGCTGGCCGAGGAGATCGCCGCCGCGCTGAAGGCGCCGCTGATAACCTGGCACATCAAGTCGACCACCAAGGCGCAGCAGGGGCTCTACGAATACGACGCCGTCAGCCGCCTGCGCGACAGCCAGCTCGGCGACGCCCGCGTCTCCGAGATCGCCAACTACATCAAGCGCGGCAAGCTTTGGGAGGCGTTCGTCTCGCCTGAGCGACCGGTGCTGCTGATCGACGAGATCGACAAGGCCGATATCGAATTCCCCAACGATCTCCTGCTCGAGCTCGACCGCATGGAGTTCCATGTCTACGAGACCGGGGAAACGGTGCGCGCGGCGCGCCGCCCGGTGATCATCATCACCTCCAACAACGAGAAGGAGCTGCCCGACGCCTTCCTGCGCCGCTGCTTCTTCCACTATATCCGCTTCCCCGACGCCGGGACGATGAAGGCGATCGTCGAGGTGCATTTCCCCGGCATCAAGAAGCGGCTGATGGAGGAGGCGCTCAGGCTGTTCTTCGAGGTGCGGGAGGTTCCCGGCCTGAAGAAGAAGCCCTCGACCTCGGAACTGCTGGACTGGCTGAAGCTGCTCGTCGCCGACGAGATGACGCCGGAGATGCTGCGCGAGCGCGACCCGCGCAAGCTGATCCCGCCGCTGCATGGGGCGCTGCTCAAGAACGAGCAGGATGTCAGCCTGTTCGAGAAGCTCGCCTTCATGACGCGGCGCGAGCAGCGCTGAGCCCGGCTCAGCCGAGTCCGAGCAGCGGACGCGCAGCCCTTGCGGCCGCGAAGGCGAGCAGCGTGACGCCGGCATAGGCGGCGGCGAAGGCGCCGACCGCCACCGTTCCGGGTCGCGGCGCCCGGGTCAGAAGCCAGACCACAAGGCCAAAAGCCGGGACGATCTGAAGCGCGTGCAGCGCCAGGAAATGCGCCACGCGCAGGTCGCCGATCGCGAGCGACCAGCCGAGCACCGGAACGGTGGGGTGGATCGGCGGCGCGACCCCGACAAAATGTCCGCCGGGATTGCCGCCCATGGCCAGTCCGTTCCAGACGCCGAGAACGAAGGTGAGGACGAGCCCTGACACGATCGACCAGCGCAGAGCGGGCGGCAGCGGCGGTGCGTCCCGGCGCATCAGGCCGACCGCCACCGCGAGAGCGGCCGCCGTCAACATCACGGCTGCGACCGCCATTCCGGAATAGAGCGCTGCGTCGAGCGGTGTCGCGACATTGTAGTGGGAGGCTTCGGCCCTCGATGCGCGCCAGCCGATATAGGCGATTTCCAGGAAGGATGGGATGATGGCCCCCCAGACGGCGTAGCGTCCGAGCGCGGAGGTGCGGAACCGCGGTCCCGCCAGCGGCACGAACAGCGCGAGCGTCGCGAGATAGAGCGCAAGCGAAGCCTGGAACTTGAGCGGCTTGAGCCAGACCGACGCCTCCGCGAGCATCCGGCCATCCAGCGCCATAGCCAGCCCTGTCGGCGCCATCAGCGCGAAACTGGCGGCGGCGGCGGCCAGCAGGCAGGGCTCCAGACGCAGGCCCTGCAGCCATGAGGGGCCGACGCGCAGCATGACGACGTCTTCCCGCTTGGCGCCGATGCGCCAGACCGTTCGGAGCAGGAGTAACGACAGGTAACCCGCGGGTCCGAACAGGAAGGTCGCCAGCAGCACCGGCGCCATCAGCAGATGCGGTATGGCGGCCTCCTGGGAACGGCGCAGGATCCAGGCGCCGAGGAACAGGTCAAAAGCGAGATAGTGGACCCAGCCCGCGAGGAGGATAGGCCGCGACTGAAACAGCGTCGCGACGCCGTCGAGCGAAGAAAAGCCGCCTTTCGCGTCATGCCAGTGGACCGCGATCAGCACGACATAGCCGAGCGACAGGGTCGCGGGGATGACGAGGCCGGAGAGGATGTGCGAGACGCCACGCCAGCGCGGCAGCAGGATCAGCGCCAGCCAGCCCAGCATGGCGAGGCGGGAGGCATGCCCGAATGCGTCATCCAGGCTCATCGGCGGCATCGACCATGCTCCATCTGAACGCTGTCAAGTTCGAGTTTCAGCTAGCGCGCTATCTTAACGTCGTCAAGATCGATAATGACTGCGTCAGGGCCGAGGACTGGGATGAAACCGACCGATCAGGCGTCCGCGCGCGGCGGCTATCACCATGGCGATCTGCGTCAGGCCATGATCGAGGCGGCCGAGGCGGTGCTGGCCGAGAAAGGGGTCGGCGGCTTCACGTTGCGCGAATGCGCGCGGCGGGCGGGCGTCTCGCCGGCGGCCCCCGCGCATCATTTCGGCAACCTCGCCGGCCTGCTCACGGTGATCGCGACGCTCGGCTTCGACGATCTCTCGGACGCGATGGAAAAGGCGGCGGAACGCGCCTCGCAGAGCGGCCAGAGCCGGCTGGCGGCG
>JAKFWE010000438.1 GCA_021732895.1 Allobosea sp.
CGACGATGTCGCCGATCCAGGCGAAGACGCGCGAGCCCATCACGCCGCTGACGTCCTGCGCGGGGCGCTCGTCGATCGGCGTGATCGGGGAGGGGGCGTAGCGGGGGTCGCTCATCGAGGTCGTGGTCCTGTGATCCGGGGCTGGACGCCTGTCGGTCACAATGTTTGATCAGCGCCCCGGTTCCGCAAGACCGCGCGGAAAAATCCGGCGCGGCGCGAAGCCGTGCTCGCGCAGCGCGTGCTCGATCATGGCGCTGTGGTCGTCGCCGCGCGTCTCGACGGTGACGTCGAGGCTCACGCCCTTGGCCGGCACGTCGAGGAAGAGCCGGCCGTGGCTGACCTCGAGAATATTGGCGCCCTCCGCGCCGAGCAGGCTCGCCACCTTGCCGAGCAGGCCCGGCCGGTCGCTGCTGGTCAGGCGGAAGGCGACGATGCGGTGCTCGCGCTCCAGTTCGCGCACCATGATCGCCGCCAGCAGCCGGGTGTCGATATTGCCGCCGCAGAGCACCAGTCCGATCCTGCGGCCGGCATAGCGCCCGGGCTCCTTCAGCATGGCGGCCAGCCCGGCCGCGCCCGCGCCCTCGGCAAGGGTGTGCTGGAGGCAGGCATAGGCGTTGACGGCGCGCTCGATCAGGTCCTCGCCGACCAGCACGATGTCGGAGACCAGGCTGGAGACGATCGGCAGCGTCAGCGCGCCGACGGTCTTGACCGCGATGCCCTCGGCCAGCGTCGCCCCGCCGATCGCCAGATCCCCGGCGTTCACGGCGTTGTGGAAGGAGGGGTAGAGCTCCGCCTCCACTCCGACCAGTTCGATACCGGGCTTCAGCGCGGTGGCGGCGATGGCGTTGCCGGCCATCAGCCCGCCCCCGCCGAGCGGAATGATCAGCATGTCGAGATCGGGCGCGTCGGCGAGCATTTCGAGCGCCACGGTGCCCTGGCCGGCCATCACGGCCGCGTCGTCATAGGGGTGGACGAAAACCAGGGCCTGCGCAGCGGCGATTTCGCGCGCCTTCTGGGCGGCTTCGTAGAGCGTCTCGCCATGCAGGACGACGCGTGCGCCATGGCTGCGCGTGTTCTCGACCTTCACCAGCGGCGTCGTCTCGGGCATCACGATCGTGGCGGGAACGCCGAAGCGGCGCGCGTGCCAGGCGACGGCCTGGGCGTGGTTGCCGGCCGACATGGCGATCACGCCGCGCCTCATCTCCTCGGCGGTCAGCGAGAGCAGCTTGTTGACCGCGCCACGCTCCTTGAAGGAGGCCGTCGCCTGCATGTTCTCGTGCTTGACGAACACGCTCGCGCCCGTGAGCTCGGACAGGCGCGGCGCGGCGACCAGCGGCGTGCGCAGGACATGGCCGGAGATGCGCGCGGCCGCGGCCTCTATGTCGGGGAGCGTGATCGCGAACGGCTCGCTCATGGCGCCTGCTCCGCAGATACGGCGGGGTGCATGGGCTCAGACCTCCCTCGGCGCCAGCGCGCCGTCTCCGAAAAAGCCTCCGGGCCGCAAGATCAGCGCCGCCGCCAGCAGCGCATAGACGGCGATGTCGCGCTGGTCGAGCGGCATCGTCGCCGACCAGACCATTTCGAACAGCGCGATGCAAAGCCCGCCGAGCGCGGCCCCCGGAACCGAGCCGACGCCGCCGAGCACGGCCGCCACCAGCGCCTTCAGCCCGAGCGTGAAGCCGCCGGCGAAGCCCATGCCGCCGTAGATGACCGTGACGATGACGCCGGCCGCGCCGCAGGCGGCGCAGGCTAGGATCAAGGCCCGGTCATGCACCTTGCGCGCATCGACGCCGAACAGCGCGGCCGTGCGCGCATCGTCGGACACCGCCCGCCAGGCCCGGCCATAGGCCGTGCGCCCGATCAAGGCGACGATGCAGAGCGTCGCCAGAAGCCCGCCGGCGGCGAGGCCGAGGCCGATCGGCGACGCGGTCACGACGAAGTCGCCCGCCCGCGCCAGCGACCAGGGCTCGTTGAAGACGGGCGGCAGCCAGCGCAGATCGGCTCCCTGCGCGATCCGCAGATATTCCGACAGCGCGATGGCGAGCCCGATCGTCGCGATCAGCGCCTGCTGTCCGGTGGCGCGGGCGAGCGGCGCCGTCACGAATCGGCCCATGGCGAATCCGTGAAAGCCGCAGACCAGAATGGCGACGCCGAAAGCGATGGCGAGGCCGGAGGCCGGCGTCGACGCCGCCAGCGAAAGCACGAGCGCGACGCCGACGACGCTGGCGAGCGCGCCGAGCGCCGCGAACTCGCCGAAACACAGGATGATGCGGCCGGTCAGCCCGTAGATCAGGGCGTAGGCGCAGGCCAGCAGCGTGTAGATCGCGGCCGAAGGCAGGCCGCTCAGGCCGTGCTGGAGGCCGTGGGCGAGGGCTGGCGCGATCTCGGGCAGGGACCCGGCGCGCACTTCGCCCGGGTCGGGCGGCGGCTCCTCGCGGTTCTCCAGATAGAATCGCCTCAGCAGGTAGAAGCTCGCCTCGCTCATCGGCTGTCCGTCGGAGGCGACGCCGATCAGCGCGCCGCGCCGGAGGCCGACGCCCTCGCCGGCGAAGAGGCAATCGATGGTTCGGCGCGTCGTGGCGCCGCCGGCCTCGGCGCGATAGCCGATGCGCAGCGTGCCCGGCCGCGGCCCGTCGCCGAGGCTTTCCAGCGTGATCGTCGCGCCCGGCGGGTTCAGCGGCGCGATCGCCTGGCGGCAGAGCCGCCGCTGGTCGGTGTCGAAGCGCTCCCCGCAGGAGGCGAGCAGCAGCAGGAGCAGGATCGACAGGAGGAGACGCATCGCGGAGACGCTAGCGCCGACGCCGATCCATTGAAACACGCTGTCATCCCGGGCGTAGCGCAGCGGAGACCCGGGACCCATTCCAGAACCATTCCGGAATGGATCCCGGATCGGCGCGGCTACGCCGCTTGTCCGGGACGACGCAAGAGTGTCGAGAGGGCTACAACCCCGCCTTCAGCTTCGCCGCCACCTTCGGCGCGAAATAGCTCAGCACCCCGTCCGCGCCGGCGCGCTTGAACGCCATCAGGCTCTCGACCATCGCCTTGTCGCCGTCGAGCCAGCCGTTCTGCGCGGCGGCCATGATCATCGCGTATTCGCCCGAGACCTGGTAGGCGAAGGTCGGCACGCGGAAATGGTCCTTCACCCGCGCGACGATGTCGAGATAGGGCAGGCCGGGCTTGATCATCACCATGTCCGCGCCTTCCTCCAGATCGAGCGCGACCTCGGCGATCGCCTCGTCGGAGTTGCCCGGGTCCATCTGGTAGGTGCGCTTGTCGCCGATCAGGGTGGCGTTGGTGCCGATCGCGTCACGGAACGGGCCGTAGAAGGCCGACGCGTATTTCGCGGCGTAGGCCATGATCTGGACCTCGTCGAACCCCGCCGCGTCGAGCGCGGCGCGGATCGCGCCGACGCGTCCGTCCATCATGTCGGACGGCGCGATCACGTCCGCCCCGGCGTCCGCGAGCGCCAGCGCCTGCTGGGTCAGGATGCGCACGCTCGCGTCGTTGAGGACGCGCTCGCCCGCCATCACGCCGTCATGCCCGTGCGAGGTGTAGGGGTCGAGCGCCGCGTCGCAGATGACGCCGAGCTGCGGCACCTCCGCCTTGATCGCGCGCACGGCGCGGCACATCAGGTTGCGCGCGTTCAGCGCCTCCGAGCCGGTGGCGTCGCGCAGCGACTTCTCGACGAAGGGAAACGGTGCGATCGCCGGGATGCCCAGTTCCGCTGCGTGCGCGGCCTGGCGCACGGCTTCCTCGATGTTGAGCCGATCGACGCCGGGCATCCAGGCCACCGCCGAGCGCGGCTCGCTGGAATCGACCAGGAACAGCGGCCAGATAAGGTCGTCGATGGTCAGCACCGTCTCGCGCACCAGTCGCCGCGACCAGTCCGACTTGCGGTTGCGCCGCATGCGCCGCGTCAGCGCCAACGTATCGGACGTCTGCACGGCCCCTTCGTCCTGACGCGCCGCAGGGGCCGGGAACGGCCGCACGATCCGGGATTCCATCCAACGCCTCCGCACAGCTCCCGCCGGGGCCTGAAAAGCCCCCGCTTTCGCCGGATGCTAGCACATCGGAACCGTTCCAGAACAAGGGCATGATGAACGCAGGGCCGAGCCCGGCCGGCGCCCTCGCCGCGTTGACAATCGCGGGCGCGCGGGCACAGAAGCGGCGCGGGCGCGAAGCCTAGGCCGGGCGATAACGGGCGAATGAGTCAGGACGCCGAAATCATTTGCGAGGTGCGCGGCGCGGCGGGCGTGGTCGTGCTGAACCGGCCGCGCGCGCTGAACGCGCTCTCCCACGGCATGGTGCGCGAGCTGGCGCGCGCGCTGGACGCCTGGGAACGCGACCCGCTGGTGGCGCGCGTGCTCCTGACCGGCGCCGGCGACAAGGCCTTCTGCGCCGGAGGCGACATCCGCGCCCTGCACGCTCTCGGCGTCGCCGGGCGGCACGACGAGATGCTCGCCTTCTGGCGCGACGAATACGCGCTGAATGTGCGAATCAAGACCTATCCCAAACCCTATGTCGCGCTGATCGACGGGCTCGTCATGGGCGGCGGCGTCGGCATCACGCTGCACGGCAGCCACCGGATCGCCGGCGAGCGCTATCTGTTCTCGATGCCGGAGGTCGGAATCGGCTTTTTTCCCGATGTCGGCGCGACATATGCGCTGCCGCGGCTGCCGGATGCGGTCGGAACCTACCTCGCCCTGACCGGGGATCGCGTCGGGGCCGCCGATGCGCTGGCCCTCGGGCTCGCCACCCATTTCGTTCCCGGTGCGCGCATGGCCGAACTCGCCGATGCGCTGACGGCGCGGGGCGCGCTGGAGGATATCTTGCCGAGCTTCACGCAGGATCCCGGCCCGCCTGCGCTCGCGGCGGAGCGCGGGACGATCGCGGACTGCTTCGGCGCGTCCTCGCTGGCGGAGATCCTGGCGCGTCTGTCGCGCGCCGAAGCCGAAGGCGGCGCCTTCGCGACCCGGGCGTCGCGGACGCTGCGCACGAAATCGCCGACCAGCGTCGCCATCGCCTTCGAGCAGATGCGGCGCGGCGGCGGCCTCGATTTCGCGGAAGCGATGCGCACCGAATACCGGATCGTCTCGCGGATCGTGCGCGGGCGCGAATTCTACGAGGGCGTCCGCGCGGCGGTGATCGACAAGGACAATGCGCCCGTTTGGCGGCCGGAAACGCTGGAGGCGGTCGGCCGGGAAGCTGTCTCGGCATATTTCGACCCGCTCGGGGCCGACGAACTCGTGCTGGGGACCTGACGCCTTGGCGACGCTGGGGGACGGCGAACCGCTTCTGGGACCGCGTATCGGCGATGCGTCGCGGCGGCGCCCGACGCGCTGGAAGCTCGTTCTGGTCTGGCTGCTGAGGTTGCTCTCCGTCGCCTGGATGGCCAAGGGGCTGATGGCCTGGATGGTGATCTTCGGCGTTGGGCCGGAGGCGCAGCCGCCCTTCGAGGAGCGCCTGCTGAGCGCCCAGGCGATCACGGTCTATTTCGCCGTGCTCGATCTCGTCGCCGCCGTCGGGTTGTGGATGACCAGCACCTGGGGCGGCGTGCTCTGGCTTCTCGCCACGATCAGCCAGTTGCTGCTCGGCTTCTTCTTCCCGCGCCTGCTGCCGGTCTCGACGCTGACCGTGGTGAGCTATGTGACGCTGGCGATCGCGTATTTCGGCATCACCTGGGCGGCCGAGAACCAGAGCAGCTGAGCCGCCGCTGGCCGCAACAGGCTTCCCGGGCGCAGCACGGGCCTGCGCGCAATGCCGCTGTTCGCGGTGACGAATGCTTTAGCTTAAGCCTTCGTGGCTTCACATCGGATTCACTGAAACGGCTAAATCTCTGATTCACTCCGATATTTAAACTCGTTTTCATCCGCGCCGCCTATGGTGTTCTTCAGAAGCGGACCGGGAGAAAATCCTGGCCGGTATTCAACAGGCGGGATTGATCATGAAAGCCAGCGTAAAGACTGCGGCGCCTGCCGCGGATCATAGCGATAATCTCAAGGTGAAGCCGCTTTATCTTGAGTCTCTTACCCTGGTCGAGCGGCTGCATCGCCGCCTGCTCGACGTCATCAAGGACGAGTTCGAGCGCCGCAACCGCGACGACGTCAACAGCGTGCAGGCGCTGCTGCTCTACAATATCGGCGACGCCGAACTGAGCGCCAGCGAGTTGCGGACCCGGGGTTACTATCTCGGCTCGAACGTGTCCTACAACGTCAAGAAGCTCGTCGAGCTCGGCTTCCTGCATCACGCCCGGTCGCGCATCGACCGGCGCTCGGTGCGCATCAGCCTGACCGAGAAAGGCCACGAGGTGCACAATCTCGTGAAGGGCGTCTACGACAAGCACGTCCGCACGGTCGAGCAGATCGGCGGCATCGCCTCGGACGATTTCGAGCGGATGAACAACGCGCTGCTCCGGCTCGAGCGCTTCTGGACCGACCAGATTCGCTACAAGCTCTGAGACTTGCGCCCGGCCGCGCGGTGTGCGGCCGGCGCCTGCGGGAAGCGTCGCGCCAGAACGGGCCGCCCGCGCCGGGCGCGCCCTGACGGCGACGTCCGCCCATGACGCGACGCCCTAAAATCGCCGCTCTCATCACGCCTCGTTAATTGTGCTATCGGATCGTGTCCGGCGAAGGCCGCAGCCTGCGGGGGCGGCCAGACGGAGGCTCCGGCCCCGCGCCGCCCGACGGTCCGCCCACAACGAGGATGTGATAGATGTCGACGATCAGCCTGACCCGCCGCGAAACCGTTCTCGCCCTGATGTCGGGCGCCATGACGAGCGCAGCCGTTCCGGCTTTCGCGCAGCAGGCCGAGTGGCGCCAGAACTATGACGCCGGCGCCCGCGGCGCCTCGGCCCGCTCCTCGACGCCGATGCTGTCGCCTGCGGCCCTGCAGGCGACCGAGCAGGCGATCATCTCCTATCGCGATCTCGCGGCGCGGGGCGGCTGGGCCTCCCTGCAGATCGGCGAACGGCTGAAGATCGGTTCGCGCGGCCCCTCCGTCACGGCCCTGCGTCAGCGGCTGATCGTGACGGGCGATCTCGACCCGGCCGCCGGCACCGGGGCTGTGTTCGATTCCTATGTCGAGGCGGGGCTCAGCCGGTTCCAGGCGCGAATGGGCCTGTCGACGACGGGCGCGATCAACCGGGCCACGCTGACGGCGCTCAACGTGCCGATCGACAGGCGCATTCGGCAGCTCGAGACCAACGTCGTGAGGCTGCGTTCCTGGTCCGGCAGCCTCGGCAATCGCTACGTCGTCGCCAACATTCCCGCTGCCGCCGTCGAAACCGTCGAGAACGGCGTGGTGGCGACGCGTCACGCCGCTGGCGTCGGCAAGATCGACCGGCAGTCGCCTTTGCTGCAGACCAAGATCCCCGAAGTCAATTTCAACCCGACCTGGACCGTGCCGGCCTCGATCATCCGCAAGGACCTGATCCCGAAGATGCGCAAGGAGCCGTCCTACCTGACCGAGAACAGGATTCGCATCATCGGTCCTTCGGGAGAGATCGCGCCCGAGCGCGTCAACTGGAACTCCGACGAGGCCACCCGCTACACCTTCCGTCAGGATCCCGGCGGCGAGTTCAACTCGCTCGGCTTCGTCCGCATCAACATCCCCAGCCCGCATGGCGTCTACATGCACGACACGCCGGCCAAGGGCATCTTCGGCGACGATTTCCGCTTCGTCTCGTCGGGCTGCATCCGCGTCCAGAACGTGCGCGACTACATCGCCTGGCTGCTCAAGGACACGCCCGGCTGGGACCGCGCCAAGATCGACGAGACGATCGCCTCCGGCGAGCGCGTCAATGCGCGCATCGCCAATCCGGTCCCGTGTTACTGGGTCTATGTCACCGCCTGGGCCACGGATGATGGCGGCGTCCAGTTCCGTGACGACATCTACAACAAGGACGGGCTCGGCCCCAACGCCGTAGCGCCGCTCGACGGCGAGAATATTTGAGCGACCGTCCCTGATCTCGCGGCCGCCGTCTGGTCAGGCGGCCGATTCCTGCCTTTCGCCTGAACGCCTTGCGAGGATCGGGATGACATGGCCGGCCGCGTCGCGACCACCGAACCGGGAGAACGCCGACCTTCGTCGCGTCCTCCAGCTTCGCCCGGCTGGAGAAGGCCAGCGCGCCGATGAACAGGCGCATGGTGAAGCCGATGCCTCGGAGCAGCGACACTCCGTGGATCTGAGACCGGCTCGCCCTCGCCGGCCGCGTCGCGAGGCCGGCCTTGACGGCGCGCCAGGCCGGCCAGCGTCGGCAGCGACAATCCGCCGCTATCGAACAGCGCGATGATCA
>JAKFWE010000077.1 GCA_021732895.1 Allobosea sp.
CTGATGAAGGACGAGGAGGGCCATATCGACTTCCTCGAGACGCAGCTCGAACTGATCGGCCGGATCGGCCTCTAGCTCTACACCCAGAAGCATGTCGGCCATCTCGACGAGAGCGACTGAGGCCGGCTGGAGGACGCCGGACCCGCAGCCGGTCAGGGTCGGGAGATCGCGCCTCGGGGCCAGGTTCCCATGTCTATCGGGGGGGCCTGGTGGAGCTGAGGGGAATCGAACCCCTGACCTCTGCAGTGCGATTGCAGCGCTCTCCCATCTGAGCTACAGCCCCGAGGCGCTGGCCTTCTAGGCTTTGCGTCGCGTGGATGTCAATCGCTTCCGGCGCGCCGGAGCGCGGCGCGGACGCAGCCGCGCCGTCCGTTCAACGACGACAAGAGGAGTGCCGATGCGCGCCGTGCTCGATGTGGTGATGCTCGCCCTGAACATCTACACGTGGATTCTGATCGCCTCGGCCGTGCTGAGCTGGCTGATCGCCTTCAACGTCGTCAACACGCGCAACCAGTTCGTCGCCGGCGTATGGGATTTCCTCTATCGCGTCACCGAGCCGGCGCTGCGGCCGATCCGCAACCTGCTGCCCAATCTCGGCGGCATCGACATTTCGCCGATCATCCTGCTGCTGATCATCTTCTTCATCGAGCGGCTGATCGTCTATTACCTCTATCCGCTGGCCGTCTGAGGCCGCCGCCGCAGCGCACAATTTCCTTGACGAAGCCCCATTCATCCCGTCCCTGAATGGCCATGGACAGTCCGATCCCGCCCTTCCCCTCGCGCCTGACCGAAGGCTACCGCGCCTTCCTCGACGACCGGTTCGACCGCGAGAAGACCCGTTACGAGGAACTGGCGCAGAGCGGCCAGACGCCGAAGATCATGCTGATCGGCTGCTGCGATTCGCGCGTCTCGCCCGAGACGATCTTCGATGCGCGCCCGGGCGAGATGTTCGTCGCCCGCAACGTCGCCAATCTCGTGCCGCCGTTTTCGCCGGACGACCAGTTGCACGGCACCTCGGCTGCGCTCGAATACGCCGTGCAGGCCCTCAGGGTCGAACATATCGTCGTGCTCGGCCATGGCCGCTGCGGCGGCATCCGCGCCTTCGCCGACGACGGCCAGGGGCCGCTCTCGCCGGGCGATTTCATCGGCAAGTGGATCACCCTGATCGGCCCAGCCGCGCAGCGCACCGGCGGGCGCGGACGCAACGAGGATCTCGACGGCTATGTCGAGCGTCTGGCCTTCGCGTCGATCCAGCAGTCGCTGGACAATCTGCGGACCTTCCCCTGCGTCCAGATTTTGGAGAGCAAGGGCCGGCTTCACCTGCACGGGGCCTATTTCGCCGTCGCCACCGGCGTGCTGATGCTGCTCGACCCCGCCACCGGCCAGTTCGTCCCGGCCGTCGGCGAAATGCCGCGCCGGGTCCAGACCATCCGCTGCAGCGGGATCGGCGACCAGCCCGGCTGAAGGACGCAAAATTGCTGTCGGCCCCCGATGACGGCGGATGCGGTCTGCGCTAGGTTGTCGGTTCCCGATCACTGCATCCTGAAGCTCCATGTTCGACCGTCGCAAGCCTCCCGCCGCCCAGCCTTTCGTCACCCACGAAAACATCGAAGCCAGGGTCAAATGGTTCGACCCCGAGAAGGGCTTCGGCTTCGCCTCGCCGTCCGACGGTTCGGGCGATGTTTTCCTCCACGTCTCGGCGCTCGGCCCGCTCGACCAGCAGTCGCTCCTGCCCGGCGCCACGATCATCGCCGATCTCGGCGAGGGACGACGCGGCCTGCAGGTCGTCGCCGTGCACGAGATCGACGCCTCGACCGCCGCGCCGGCCGCGCCGCGTGGCGGCGACCGTTCGCCCCGGCCCTTCTAGCCGCGCCCGCCGCGCGAGGATTTCGGCGGCGGCTACAATGACCGCGGCGATCGCGGCGGCTATGGCGATCGACCGGGCCCGGCCATGGACGGCCCCCATGACGGCGCGGTGAAGTTCTTCAACACGGAGCGCGGATTCGGCTTCATCGCGCCCGATCAGGGCGGACCCGACGTGTTCCTGCACGTCTCGTCGCTCAGCCGCAGCGGGCTGCAGCCGCCGATGGACGGGCAGCGCGTGCGCTTCTCGATTCGCGCCGGCAAGAAGGGGCCGGAAGCGGCCGATATCAGCTTCGTCTGACGGCCATAAGCGGGCCGCGCCTCAGACCCGGTCCAATACGCGGTGGGGCAATGCCGGCAGGACGACGTCGATCGCGTCGCCCGGCCTGACCGCCCCGCCAGCGACCACGACGGCCATGACCCCCGCCTTTCGGATCAGCGCGCCGTCGGGCGCGCGGCCGAGCACGGCCGCCATCAGGCCGGGCCGGAAGGCGTCGAGCTGCCAGCACGGATTGCGCAGTCCGGTCACCACGATCCGGGCGCTCGCGCCCAGGCGCAGTTCAGCGCCGGCCGGCAGGCCGAGAAGGTCGAGGCCGCGCGTCGCGATGTTTTCGCCGAGATCGCCCGGCGCGATCGAAAAGCCGGCCTGCGCCAGTTCGCCGAACAGCTCCTCGTGAATGAGATGGACCTGGCGCAGGTTGGGCTGCGCCGGATCGGCTGCGACCCGTGAGCGATGCTTCACGGTCTCTCCGCAATGCGCGTCGCCCTCGACGCCGAGGCCCGCCAGCAGGCGGATCACCGGCAGGGTCGGCTTGCTGAACGCATGGGTCGCGCTCCGGCTGACGGCGGCGACGAGTGCGGGCACGGCGAT
This sequence comes from Allobosea sp., assembly GCA_021732895.1. GTDB lineage: Bacteria > Pseudomonadota > Alphaproteobacteria > Rhizobiales > Beijerinckiaceae > Allobosea. Next base: position 2,735 of record JAKFWE010000077.1, read on the forward strand.
ACGACTCCTTGGTCGGCAGTCTCGGGTCCGGCAGTCTCGGGTCCGGCAGTTTCGGGTCCGGCAGCCTCGGCTGCCGCGAAGGGCTTCGCCGGGGCTTCTGGCATGGCGGCGCCCGGCTGGCGAGCCCTGCCGAGCTCACTTCGTCAGGATCAACCGGTCGCGCGCCGTGATCCGCAGGCGGTAGGCCTCGCCCATGTGAAGCAGCACGACCTCGCGGCCGGCGCCGAGGATTTGCCGCAGATCGACAACCGGGACATCGCCCTCGCCCTTTGAAGCAGCGACCGGACTGTCTGCGGGGTGGGGCGGAGCCGGCTTCGTCATCTGGCGTTCAGCGATTGAATCTAATCTTGGAACTCAGGATGAATTACAGGTCATATCCTTCCAGATTTGACTTACTAGAAATATAAATCCATGGGATCATGACTTTAATGCCTACGACGGCCTCATGCTTGTGGTCAAGGTTGAAATCCCGGGGCCGCCGCTTTCCCCGCGAGAAACCGGCCCCGGCTTTGAACCTCTCCGGCCGTTCGCGCGACCAACGGTCATGGGAGCGAATGCCTCGCCCCCGAACCGAGCCCGGAGATCACATCATGACCTCGATCAGGACCGCCTGCGCCGTCACCCTCGCCGCCCTCGTTCTCGCCACGACGCTCGCCGCCACCGCCGAAGCCCGTCCGCGGCATCGCGGCATGCATTGGGGCGTCGGCGCCGGCATCGCGGCGCTGGCCGTCGGCGGGCTGATCGCAGCCGGTTCGGGCGCCTATGCCGCCCCCGCCTATGGTTACGACGAGCCCATCCGCCGCTGCGACATGGTCGAGCGCGTCAACCGCTACGGCGAGGTCGTCGGCTACCGAAAGGTCTGCTCGCTCTACTGAGCCGCACGCCAGTGCCGACGGGTCCGGGCCGGCCTCCCGCTTCCTGCGAGGGGCCGGACGGCGTCCTGGCGCGTCGATGGCGCCATAACGAGAAGGGGCCGGCGAACCGGCCCCTGCCCCATGTTGATCGGCGTGCGCGCCTCAGCCCTTCGCCACGGCGACCTTGCGCAGGTAGTCCGTCACGATCCGCGTGATGCCGCGCCCGAGCAGATCGTCGAAGGCCTCGATGAAGCGGTCGCAATCCTCGCGGGTCGCGATCAGCGGCGGCTCGAGCCGGATGACGTTGCGGTTGTACTCGGTGAAGGCGACGAGCACGTCGTAGTCCTTCAGGAGCAGCGCGCCGACGAAGCCGCAGAGCGAGCCCTTGAGCTTGTCGTCGAGCAGCGCGACCATGTGCTTGAGGCCGAACGGCATCGTCTCGCTGATGTCGTTGAACTCGATGCCGATCATCAGGCCGCGCCCGCGGATTTCCTTGAGCAGGCTCGGATACTTCACCCGCAGGCCGTTCAACCGCTCGATCAGATAGTCGCCCTGGCGCTGGGCGTTGCCCATGAGGTCTTCCTCATAGAGCACGTTCAGCCCCTCGATCGCCGAGATGCAGGCCTCGCCCATGCCGCCGAAGGTGGCCTGCGCATGGATCAGCGCGGTCTTGGGCTTGCCATAGGCCTTCATGTAGATCTCGCGCCGGGCGATCATCGCGCCGACCGCAGCCTTTGAGCCGCCCAGCGCCTTGGCCAGCGCGGTCACGTCCGGCACCACGCCGTCGCGCTCGAAGGCGAAGAACTGGCCGGTGCGGCCAAGACCGCACTGCACCTCGTCGGCGACCCAGAGCACGCCGTGCTTGTCGCAGAGCGCGCGCAGCTCGCGCCAGAAGCCGGGCGGCGCCTCGACGATGCCGCCGCCGCCCTGCACCGTCTCCATCACGACGATGCCGATCGACCGGTCGGCCTCCAGCGCCTGCCGCACCGCCGCGATGTCGCCGAACGGAACCTTGACGCGATTCTCGACCAGCTTGAACTGCGACTGGTAGAGGTTCGAATCCGTGACCGAGAGCACGCCCTTGGTCTTGCCGTGGAACGAGTTCGCCGCGTGCAGAATTTTCGAGCGCTCGGGCCCCTGCGCCTGTTCGGCGACCTTGATCGCCGCCTCCATCGCCTCCGAGCCGGTCGAGCCGAGGAAGACCATGTCGAGGTCGCCGGGCGCGATCGCAGCCAGATTGGCGGCAAGAGCCGAAGCGTATTGCGACATGAACGCCATGCAGATCTCGTGGCGGTTCTCGTCCTGGAATGTCTTGCGCGCCGCGACGATGCGCGGATGGTTGTGGCCGAAGGCGACCGAGCAGAAGCCGCCGAAGAAATCGAGGATCTTGCGGCCGTCCTTCGTGATGTAGTGCATGCCCTCGGCGCGATCGACGAGGATCTTGTCGAAGCCGAGCAGCTTGAGGAAATGCACCTGGCCCGGATTGATGTGGGCGGTGAAGAGCTCCTTCACCTTGGCGACGTCGAGGTTCTTGGCGTCGTCGACGCTGTAGAGCTTCGGGCGCGCGGGCAGGTCCGTCGCAGCGACGTCTTCGTTCCTGAAAGCGGGCATGCTCATGCTGCGAGGCTCCTCTGGGGCTCGTTACGGGCCTCGAGGCCCTTGCGATATTCGGTGTAGGCGGCGAGCAGCATGTCCTCGTCGCGATGCAGCGGCCTCCAGCCGAGTTCGCGCTTGGCCTTGCTCGTGTCGAGAATGCAGATCTCGTCGGCGATCATGTACTGCTCCGGGTCCATGATCGGCAGGTTGATCGCATCGAGCGTGTTGAGCGCGAACTTGACCAGCGGCGCCGGCGTCGGCAGCAGGATCGACTTCGAGCCGGCATGCCTGATCAGGTCGCCGAGCAGCTTGCGCACCGGCGGCGGATCATCCGAGCCGAGGTTGTAGGCGCTGTTGGGGAAGTCCGCCTTCCAGGCCGCGACGCAGGCGCTGGCGCAGTCGAACACCGAGATGAACTGATATGGGTTCCGCCCGCCGCCGATCATCGGAACCGGCAGGTTGAGGTCGATCAGCCTGAACAGCTTCACGAGAATGCCGAGGCGGCCGGGGCCGATGATCAGGCGCGGGCGGAAGATCGGGATCTGGAAACCCCTGTCGCGATAGGTCTGCGCGAGCGTCTCGGTGGCGAGCTTGCTCTCGCCGTATTCGCCGAGCGGGTTGGCCGGATGGGTCTCGTCCTGCGGGACGGTGACCGAGTGGCCGTAGATCATGTCCGTGGTGAAGTGGACCAGCTTGTTGGCGCCCGCCTTCTCCATCCAGTTCAGGATGTTGACCGTGCCGTGATAGTTCACCGGCCAGAAGAAGTCGTGGCGCTCCTTGCGGGTGACGATCGGGCTCAGCATCTTGGCCGAGAGGTTGTAGACGAGGTCGTCCTGCGCCAGCGGGATCGAGGCGACGCTTTCGGCATGGGTCACGTCGATGCGCTGGAACGGCACCCGCCCGTAATGGGCGTGGTCGCTCTTGGCGATGTCGGCGACGAGCACCTCCTCGCCCTTGGCCGAAAGATCGGCCGCCAGATGCGAGCCGACGAAACCGTCGCCGCCAATGATGATGTGCTTCATGGTCGAAATGCCGCCTTGCTGGAGGGGGGTGTCAGCGCTGAGCGCCGGGATGGCGGGGCTGGGCGCGCGCCGGGACCGCGATCGGTTTCGGCGCGGGCGGATCGAGCAACGCGCCGAGGCGCAGGAAAAGGCGGGCGAGCTTGTCCATGGCGGCTCCTCAGCTTTGCGCGATGAAGATGGTGCCCAGCATGATCAGCCCGATGCCGGCGATGCGCGCGGGGCCGAGATCCTCCTGGAAGACGAAATAGGCGTAAGCCGCGACCACGACATAGGCGAGGCTCAGGAACGGGTAGGCGTAGCTGATCTGCACCCTGGACAGCACGATCAGATGCGAGGCCATGCTGATCACGAAGGTGCAGAGACCGGCGAAGACGAACGGGTTGAAGACGACGCGAATGACCGTCCAGACCAGTCCATCGCCGGCGACGTCGAGATTGCCGACCCCGGTCATGCCGCGCTTGAGCATGAGCTGGGCCGCGGCGTTGGTCAGCACCGTGAACAGGATCAGGGGAATGTAGGCGTTCATCAGGCGAGAGCTTTTCCGCGCGGCTGTTGGCCCTTGATTGCGTCGGAAAATACTTCAAATGCCTTACGCTGCGGGGCCTTCCTCGCCGTAACGTTAAGAGGGTGCTGACGCGATCGCAGAAACCTCTGCGACGTCTGGCGCGGCGCCCCCGACCTTGCGCCTCACTCGGCGAAGGGCTCGACCACCATCTCCATGCGTTCGCCGGCGAAGACGCTGTCGACGAGGTGAATCGGCGTCAGGTCCGGCAGCGCGTCCACCGCCGCCGACAGCATCACCGCCGCCTGCGGCGCGAGGCCGAGCAGCGTCGCCTCGCGCGGGCTGGCGAGCCTGGCCGAAAGCCGCGTCGACAGCCGCACGTAATCGGCGATGCCCGCCGCCCTGAAGGCGGCCGTGATCGATGCGCCCTCTTGCGCCAGCACAGCGTCGAACCCGGGAAACCGCGCCGCCTCCAGCCAGTGCACGCCGGTCCCGACCGGCTCCCCGCCGGCCCGGCTCAGCGTCTCGATCCGCCAGAGCGCCGCGCCTTCGGGCAGCCTGAGCGCGGCGCAGGCGGCCTCGTCGCCGGGGACGATGCGGGCCTCCAGCACGGCGCCCGAGACGGCGATGCCGGCCTTGCCGAAATTGGAGCGCATGCTGACGCGCCGGCCGAGACGGTAGGGAAAGCGCGGCGCGCTGACCTGCGTGCCGCGCCCGCGCGCCACGGTCACCAGCCCCCGCTCCGCCAGATGCCGGAAGGCCTGACGCACGGTGTGGCGATGCACGCCGTAGCGCTCGGCCAGGACGACCGAGGCGGGCAGCGTGTCTCCCGGCGCGTAGTCGCCCTGCGCGATCGCAGCCGCCAGCGCATCGGCGATACGCCGCCAGGCAGTTCCGACATCGCCGGCCGGAGACGACGCCCCGGCGTCCGTCATCAAAATTTCATCCAAAATGTATAGACCTTTCCTTGCAACCAGCCTATGATAGTCTAGACATTGAGGCCTGACCAGTGAGCGCCATGACCGAGAAGACCGCACGGCAGAGGTGGATGGCGGTTCTCGCCCGCGCCTCGCGCAGCGAACTCGCCGCGCTGCTGGAGAGCGTCGGCCCGCCGCCGGCGCACGACCTGCTCAAGCCGCCGGAGACGGGCACGATGATGGTCGAGGGTCGCGCCGGCGGCGCCGGGCGGCGTTTCAATCTCGGCGAGGCGACGGTGACGCGCTGCGTCGTCAGGCTCGCCGACGGGGCGATGGGCTTTTCCTGGGCGCTCGGCCGCGACGGCGGCAAGGCCCGCCTCGCCGCGATCCTCGACGGGCTGCTCCAGGCCGAGCCCGAAGCCGGACCGCTCGGCCGCGGCGTCGCGGAGCTCTCGGCGCGCCAGCAGGCGGCCCGCGAGAACGCCTCGCGCAAGGCCGCCGCCACCAGGGTCGATTTCTTCACGCTGGTGCGGGGCGCCTGATGACGACGCAGCATCGCATCGAGGCGGGCTTCTCGAACCCGGTCTTCCAGTCGCAGGCGACCT
>JAKFWE010000364.1 GCA_021732895.1 Allobosea sp.
CTGGAAACGCTGCCCGGCGTGCCGACCCTGGCGGAAGCGGGGCTCGCGGGCGTCGAGATCTCGGTCTGGCACTGCCTCTACGCGCCGAAGGGCACGCCGCCGGAGCAGATCGAGAAGCTCGCCGACGCGCTGCGCACGGCGCTCGCCACGCCGGTGGTGACGGCCCGCTTCTCCGATCTCGGCGGCGTGCCGGCGAATGCGGACGCCGCCACGCCGACGGCGCTGCGGGACAAGCTGACCAGCGAGATCACGCGCTGGAAGCCGGTGATCGAGGCCGCCGGATCGGTCATCGAGTAGCCGGGCTCGAAGCCTCAACGGCCGAGCTTGGCCAGCTCCACCGCCGCGCGCAGTTCGATATGGGCCAGAACCTCGTCGAGCCGGGGGTCGTCGGTCGTCTCCCGCCGGAGCGATAGCGCGTCTTTGAGCCGCTCCAGCTCCGAGAGCTCTATCCGTCCGGACAGGAGCGACGCCTTGAGCCGATCGAGACCGTCGAGCAGGTCGTGGCCGCGCCTCGCCTGGCGCTTGCGGCGCTCCTGCGGCTCCTCTTCGGCCTGGAGCGCCAGCAGCGGACCGAGCGGACCGGACGCGCTGACGGCCGGGCCGCCGCGCGCCGGCGCCGCGCCCTCCTTGCCGGGAAGAGAGAACGGAGCGGCGCCCGTTCCGCGGCGCGCCTGACCGGCGGCGACGGCGCCGGCGATGGGCGCACGCGGGTCGATGGTGATCATGAAGCCTCGCAGGGACTGGCGATCAGCCTTGGTCTCGCATGGTTAACGAAGCCTGAAGAGCCCGGCAGAAACTGCCGGTCCGGCAGGATCGGCCGGGCTGGAGCCGGCGACGTCATCCTCGCTTGAATATCCAAACGACTGACAAACAACGCTTTTCAAATTTTCACGGCATGGCACGAGCCTCGCAGGCGTAAAGACCGCATTCGCCTCTTGCCCGGTTTCGCCATGCTCGGTCTGCCTGCCTTCCCGATCCTGCTCAGGCCGCTGGCCGCGCTGCTGGCGCTGGCGCTGGCCCTGATCGCGGCCGCCGGCCCGGCGCAGGCGCTGTCGCGGATCAAGGATCTCGCCTCGGTGGAGGGCGTGCGCAGCAACCAGATCCTCGGTTACGGCATCGTGGTCGGCCTCAACGGCACCGGCGACACGCTGAACAACGCGCCTTTCACGCGCCAGTCGCTGACCGCGATGCTGGAGCGCCTCGGCGTCAACACGCGCGGCGCCAACATGCGCACCGCCAATGTCGCGGCCGTGATGGTGACCGCCAACCTGCCGCCCTTCGCCACGCAGGGCACGCGGCTCGACGTCACGGTCTCGGCGCTTGGCGACGCCAAATCGCTGCAGGGCGGCACCTTGCTGGCGACGCCGCTGCTCGGCGCCGACGGCGAGGTCTACGCCGTCTCGCAGGGGCCCGTCGCCATCGCCGGATTCGCGGCCGAGGGCGACGCCGCCAAGATCACCCGCGGCGTGCCGACCGTCGGGCGCATCGCCAATGGCGGCCTGGTCGAACGCGAGATCGACTTCGCGCTGAACAAGCTGAAGACGCTGCGGCTCTCGCTGCGCAACCCCGATCTCACCACCGCACGCCGCATGGCCGCCGCGATCAACGATTTTCTCGGCGGCGACACGGCCGAGCCGACCGACCCATCGACCGTCGTGCTGCAGATTCCGGCGAAGTTCCAGGGCAACATGATCCGCCTGCTCACCGATATCGAGCAGCTCAAGATCGAGCCAGACCAGCTCGCCCGCATCGTCATCGACGAGCGCTCCGGCATCATCGTGATGGGCAAGGACGTGCGCGTCTCGACCGTCGCGGTGGCGCAGGGCAACCTCACGGTGACGATCAGCGAGCAGCCCGAGGTGAGCCAGCCCAACCCGCTCTCGCGCGGCGAGACCACGGTGACGCCGCGCACGAACGTGAAGGTCGACACCGAAGGCGGCAACAAGCTCGCGCTGGTGCGCGAAAGCGTGACCCTGGCTGAGCTCGTCGACGGGCTGAACGCGCTCGGCATCGGCCCGCGCGACCTGATCTCCATCCTCCAGGCCATCAAGACGGCCGGCGCCCTCCAGGCCGACATCGAGGTGATGTAATGACCGCAGCTCTCGCCATCCCCGCCGCCAAGCTGGCGCTGAACGCCGCAGGCGGCATTTTCAGCGGCCTGTCCGATGCACTCGACCCGGCCAGGGCCAAGGCGAAGAAGCAGGCCGACGAGTTCGAGACCGTCTTCCTGGAACAGGTCACCCAGCGCCTGTTCGCCACCACGGAGGCGAGCGAGGGACCGCTCGGTGAGAACGGCCCAGGCGGCGGCTTCGCCCTGTCGCAGTTGACCCAGCAATACGCCAGGCAGCTCCAGAAGGCCGGCGGCCTCGGCTTGTCCGACCAGATCCTGCGCAACCTGCTGCAGGTCCAGGAGCAGGCGCGCTCGGCTCAGGAAGCCGCTCAGGGGATTGCGAATGTCAATCGCTAGACGCGTCCTCGACGAGCGCCCGCGCATCGCCGGGCCGCTCGAGGCCAGGGCCCTGATCGAGGCCACGCTCGAGGCGCTCTCCGCCCTGTCGCACCTTGTCGGCGAGGAAACCGAGCTGGTTCGCGCCGGTCGGTTGCCCGAGGCGATGGAGCGCGAGCCGCGCAAGGCCGAGCTCGCGGGGATCTACATGCGCGGCGTGGAGCAGGTGAAGCTCAACGCGGTCGCGCTGGCGCGGTTCACGCCGGATCAGGTCAAGCGCCTCAAGCTGGCGCATGGCGCCTTTCAGGACCTGATCGAGACCAACCAGATCGTTCTCGCGACGGCGCGCGCGGTCTCGGAGTCGATCGTGCGCGAACTCGCCGGCGAGGCGAACCTGCCGATGCGGGCCGCAGGATATGGCCCGGCCGCGACGGTCGGCGCCGGCGCGTTTTCCCGTCCCAACGCCGGGCCGCTCGTGGTGTCGCGCCGTCTTTGAGCCGGCTGCCACGCAACCTCTCAATATTTACCTAATTCCCTTACGCAGGATTCAAGATTTCTTGCGATGATCCATGAGCGCGATCGTAGGCTCCGCTGGGCTTGCGATCGCGCCGGCGGTCGGTATCGCCCGCTTTCAGGCTCCAGAAGGAGTGAACCATGGACTTTGGCAACGCTTCCAAGCTGATCCCTCTGGGCAACAACCTCGTTGTCCCACGCGCGGATGTCCTCGCGACCGTCGGCGCCGTCGCGGTCGATCTCTCGCCCGAGAAGACCGTCCAGTCGGCACAGGCTGGCGATGCGGTCCGCGTCGATATCAGACAGCGCGACCAGCGCAATCTCCGGCAGGACGCCGACCAGGACACGCCCCGCGAGACCGACCGCCGGCAGGAGCAGGCCCGCCGCGAGAGCGATCAGCGCGCCGCCGCCCTGCAGGATGAGATCCAGCGGCGTCTGGTGATCGAGCCGAGCACGCGCACGGTCGTCTTGCAGAAGACCAATGTCGACACCGGCGAAACCGTGCAGACCCTGCCCGACGAAACCACCCTGAAGCTCAGGCGCTATTCGCGCGAGCTCGCCGAGCGCGACAGGCTCTCGGAGGACGCCACCGCGCGTTACGTCGAGCGCACCGCCTGACCCACCTCTCCGGCGCACCATTTCGCTCCAAACCGGAAGCCGCCCTCGCCTTGGGCGGCTTTTTTCGTTGCGCGCAGCGAGGCGGGAGCCGCGCGGCGCGCTTCACGCCGCGTTAACCATGCCGCCGCTTGGCCACGATCCTGCACAAATCGACAGCAGAAATTTACCCGTTGTTACCGGCTTGGCGGTCAGATTCCGTCGGTCGGAGCCAGAATGGCCCGACGCCAGAAGGCATCGAACCAGAAGGTTTCCCATTAAGATGGCTACGATCTCCCTCTCCTCCGGCGTCCGCGCCGCGCTCTCCTCGCTCTCCCAGTCCACCGCCGCTTCCCAGCTCGGCCAGTCGCGCCTCGCGACCGGCAAGAAGGTAAACTCGGCCGTCGATAATGCCGTCAACTTCTTCACGGCCGCCGGCCTCAACGATCGCGCCGGTCAGCTCACCGGCCTGCTCGACGGCATCGGCAACGGCATTCAGACCATCCAGGCGGCCTCGCAGGGCATCGACTCGGCCGTCAAGCTGGTCGAGTCGCTGCAGTCTACCGTGAAGCAGGCCCAGGCCGACGCAGCCGCCAACCGTCCCAACAAGGTCGGCACCGCCGACGTGCTGGCCGATGCGGCCGAAGTCACGGCGACCGGCGGCAAGAGCCGCAAGGACATCGCTCTCGACAAGCGCATCGGCCTTGCCGGCGCGGCCGCCGACGCGACCGCGTCCTCGGTCGGCCACCTGATCGACACGACGACCAACACCGACCTGGCCCTGACGGTCTCGGCCGGCGCCACGACCTACACGGTCGATCTCGCTGCGACCGCCACGGTTCGCGACCTCGTCAATTCGATCAACAGCTCCGGCGTCGCCTCGGCTTCGATCGACGATCAGGGCCGTCTGAACGTCACCGGCAACGGCTCCGACACGCTTCGCGTCGGTCTCGGCGCCGGGGCCGGCGCTGCCGCCGCCCGCACCAACGCCTCGAGCGCCACCAACCAGAACGTCGCCATCGGCCTGCTGGTCGCTGACGGCGATACGGCCGGCGCAGGCATCGTCGCCTCGGGCGGCAACTCGACCGTCCGCTCGAACCTGATCAAGCAGTTCAACGACCTGCGCACGCAGATCGACCAGCTTGCGACGGATGCCGGCTTCAACGGCAAGAACCTGCTCAAGGGCGACAAGCTCTCGATCGTGTTCAACGAGAAGACCGGCTCGCAGCAGAGCAAGCTCGACATCCAGGGCTCCGTCCTGAATTCGGGCAACCTCGGCATCAATACGGCCGTCAGCGGCACGGCGCTCACCGGCGAGTTCAACATCCAGAGCGACACCGACCTCGCCGGCGCCGCGGATGCCCTGACCAACGCCCTGACCTCGCTGCGTTCGACCTCGTCGTCGCTGGGTTCCAGCCTGTCGGTCGTCCAGACCCGTCAGGACTTCACCAAGAACCTGGTCAATACCCTGACCCAGGGCGCGGACAACCTGGTGCTGGCCGACACCAACGAGGAAGGCGCCAAGCTGCTCGCCCTGCAGACCCGTCAGCAGCTTTCGCAGACCGCCCTGTCTCTCTCGAGCCAGGCCGACCAGGCGGTGCTGCGTCTGTTCTGATCCTTCGTCCGCAGAAGCGGGCCAGCCCACAGAAAGTGGGCCGAAGAAACGAAGGCGGCGGGGCGAAAGCTCCGCCGCCTTTCTGCCGTTACCTCCCCCGGCGCCATGCGTGAAGCCGGCCCGCGGCATTAACCATTTGTTATCCTTAACAAGGGATTGTGGGTTCCAGAGCAATCCGGGCAGGCGCGAATCGCGCTTTCAGGGGACCGAGAGATGGCGAACACGATTCTCACCGCCGGCGTCAGGCAGAACCTGCTGTCGCTGCAGCAGACGACCGCCGAGCAGGGCGTCATCCAGAACCGCCTCGCCACCGGCAAGCGGGTCAACTCCGCGATCGACAACCCGGTCAACTTCTTCACCTCGCTCGGCCTCAACGACCGCGCCGGCGAGTTGCGCGGGCTGCTGGACGGCATCTCCAACGGCGTGCAGACCATCACCGCCGCCTCGCAGGGCATCGACTCGATCACCAAGCTGGTCCAGTCCCTGCAGTCCACGATCAAGCAGGCCCAGGCCGACGCGGCCGCCAATCGTCCCAGCAAATCGGGCGCGGCGGATGTGCTCGCCACCGCCGCGGAAGTCACGGCCACCGGCGGCAAGAGCCGCAAGGACATCGCTCTCGACAAGCGCATCGGCGAGGCCGGCGCGGCGGCTGCGGCCACCGCCACCGACACCGGCCACCTGATCGACACGACGACCAACAACAACCTGGCCCTGACGGTCTCTGCCGGCGCTACCACCTACACGGTCGATCTCTCCGCCACCTCGACGGTTCGCGACCTGGTCAACTCGATCAACAGCTCCGGCATCGCCACCGCCACGGTCGATGATCAGGGCCGTCTCAGCGTCACCGGGCTCGGCTCCTCGACGCTCCGCGTCGGTCTCGGCGCCGGCACCTCGGCCGCCAACGCCCGCACCAACGCCTCGAGCGCCACCAACCAGAACGTCGCCATCGGCCTTCTGGTCGCCGACGGCGACGCCGCCGGCGCCGGCATCGTGGCTTCGGGCGGCAACTCGACCGTTCGCTCGAACCTGATCAAGCAGTTCAACGATCTCTCGACGCAGATCGACCAGCTCGCCAGGGACGCCGGATACAACGGCAAGAACCTGCTCAACGGCGACCGGCTCTCGATCATCTTCAACGAGAAGACCGGCACGAACCAGTCGAAGCTCGATATCCAGGGCGAGAACCTGACCGCCGCCAATCTCGGCGTGCTGACGGCCGTCAGCGGCACGGCTCTCACCGGCCAGTTCAACATCCAGGACGACGTCAGCCTCAACTCGGTGGCCGACACCCTGACCAGCGCCCTCACCTCCCTGCGTTCGATCTCATCGACGCTCGGCTCCAACCTCTCGGTGGTGCAGACCCGCCAGGACTTCACCAAGAACCTGGTCAACACCCTGACCACCGGCGCCGACAACCTGGTGCTGGCCGATTCCAACGAGGAGGGCGCCAAGCTCCTCGCTCTCAACACGCGCCAGCAGCTCTCGCAGACCGCGCTCTCGCTCGCCTCTCAGGCCGACCAGGGCGTGCTCCGGCTCTTCGGCTGATCGCAGCCAGGAGCCCCTTTCCCTCCGGCCAGAAGGCAGGAACGACATGGCTCTCAAGGTCGAGCTCAAGCCGCACGAACGCATCATCATCGGCCAGGTGGTGATCCGCAACGACGAGCAGCGCACGCGCTTCTTCATCGAGGGCGAGGCGCCGATCCTGCGCGAGAAGGACATTCTCACGGCGGCCACCGCCGACAGTCCGGCCAGGAAGATCTATCTGGCCGTGCAGCTCATGTATCTCGCCGGCGACGCCGCACACCAGCACGAAGTCTATTTCGACCTCGTGCGCGAGTTTCTTCAGGCCGCCCCGAGCGCCCTGCCGCACATCTCGGAGATCAATAACCGCATCTTAAGCGGCGACCTCTATAAAAGCCTCAAGGCAGCGAAAAAGCTGATCGCTTACGAGGCGGGACTCATCGAGAATGCAACACGGGTTTAACGCGTACGCCTCCGCCGCCCGGACGAACCAGTCGGTCGTCTCCCCCCGCGAACTCGAAGCCAGCCTGCTGATCAAGGCCGCGGTGCGGCTGCAGTCGATCGCCGATGATTTCGATGCGCGCGCGCGCGAGCTCGACGACGCGCTCGGCTACAACCGCAAGCTCTGGACCCTGCTGGTCACCGCCGTGACGAGGGAGGACAATCCGCTCCCGGTCGACATCAAGCGCAGCATCCTCGGCCTGGCGAACTTCATCTTCAATCACACGTTCCGGATCGCCGCCGCCCCGAACCCGAAGGCGCTCGGAACGCTGATCGCGATCAACCGCGACGTCGCCTCAGGCCTGCGGGGACGCTGAGGCGGGCGTATCGGATCAGGCGACTTCAGCAACCACCACCGTCTTTGCGAGCGAAGCGAAGCAATCCAGAGGTTTGCGCAAGACCTCTGGATTGCTTCGCTTCGCTCGCAAAGACGTCAGCCGCGCCCTCAGAGATAGTTGGTCAAGGACAGCTGCGACAGGATCGACGTCGTCTGATAGCTCGCCTGCAGCCGGTTCTGCACGGCCAGAATCTGCACCGCCACCTCCTCGGTCGTGACGTCCTCGATGCTCGCCAGCGTCGTGTTGAGATAGTTCTTGGTGTCGTTGTTGCGCTCCTTGGCGCGAGCCAGCGAGGTCTGGGCCGTGCCCAGCTCGACGATGATCTCGGAGGCCTTCTGCACCGTCCCGCTGAAGCCGAGTTTCTCGCGCACGCGCTCGGTCAATGCGTCGTAGCGCGCCTGCGAGTTCTGATCGTTGGCGGGAAAGGTCTCCAGCGCCAGCACCGCGAACTGCGCCAGCCCGACGCGAAACGTCTCCTCGTTGGCGCGCGCGCCGGTGCCGACGATCTGGTTCCTGTCGATCTGCACCGTCGTCGTGCTGCGGGCCGGGTCCGAGCAGTCGTCGCCACGATACCAGATGATCGTGTCGGCGGACGTGCCGGGCGCCGGCGCCGCCGTGGCGCTGGCGAAGGGCGGCCCCGGCACGCGC
>JAKFWE010000510.1 GCA_021732895.1 Allobosea sp.
GAGGACGGCTCACTCCCCACCGCAAGCGGGGGGAGGGAGCCGTCCTCAACGCGCCCTGAGCCGGTTCATGAACGAGTCGTAGGAGAGCTCCGCCACCTGCCACCAGAGCAGATTCTCTCCGCGGAAGGCGACCATCGACTCGTAGCCCTTCCTGAACAGCTCGCTCCTGGCCGAGGTCTCGGCGTAATACTCTTCCGCCGCCTTGAGGGCCGCCTCCATCACCGGAATCGGGAAGGCCTTGAGCTGCGCGCCCTGCTGCACAAGGCGGCGCAGGCCGCCCGGGTTCACGGAATCGTATTTCGCCAGCATCCAGTTGTTGGCCGCCTCGCAAGCCTGCCGGACGATCGCCTGATAGTGCCTGGGCAGCTTGTTCCAGGCCTCCTGCCCGATGACGAGATGCAGCATCGCGCCGCCCTCCCACCAGCCGGGATAGTAGTAATTCTTCGCCACGCGCACGAAGCCGAGTTTTTCGTCGTCATAGGGGCCGACGAACTCGGCGGCGTCGATCGTGCCGCGCTCCAGCGCCGGGTATACGTCGCCGGCCGCGATCTGCGTCGGAACCACGCCGAGCTTGGCCAGCACCTGCCCGCCCATGCCGCCGATGCGGAATTTCAGCCCCTTCAGGTCGTCGACCGAGTTGATCTCCTTGCGGAAGAAGCCGCCCATCTGGCAGCCGGAATTGCCGCAGGGGATCGAGTAGGCGTTGAACTTCGCCAACGCCTCGTTGACGATCTGCTCGCCGCCGCCGAAGAACCACCAGCTATGCTGCTGCCGGGCGTTGAGGCCGAAGGGGATGCCGGTGCCCAGCCCCAGCGCCGGCTCCTTGCCGACATAGAAATAGGTCGGCGTATGCGCGCACTCGACCGTGCCCGACGTGACCGCGTCGAGCGCCTGCAGGCCGGGCACGATCTCGCCCGCCGGAAACGCCTGCACCTGGAATTTCCCGTCGGTCGCCTCCGCCATCAGTTTCGAGAATTGCTGCGCGGTGCCGTAGATCGTGTCGAGCTGCCGCGGAAAGCTCGAGGTCAGCCGCCATTTCACCTCGGGCTGGGATTGCGCGATCGCCGGCATCGCGACCGGCAAGGCGGCGGCGGCGAGAGCGCCTGTTTTCAAAAAGTCGCGACGTTTCATAGATTGTCCTCCCGAGGGCTCGTTGCAGCCTATCTTGCGCGCCAAGCGAGGAAAGAAAAGTCATGAAACTCGCCTCCCTCATGCATGGCCGGGATGGCCGGCTCGTGGTCGTCTCACGCGATCTCACGCGCGCCACCGACGCCTTCCCGGTCGTGCCCACGATGCAGGCCGCGCTCGACGACTGGGAACGCTGCGCGCCGCGCCTGGCGGACCTGTCGGAGGGGCTGGAGCACGGCTCGGTTCCCTCCTTCCGGTTCCATGAGCATGACTGCGCCTCGCCGCTGCCGCGCGCCTATCAGTGGCTCGATGGCTCGGCCTATGTGAACCATGTCGAGCTGGTCAGAAAGGCGCGGGGCGCGCAGATGCCCGAGAGCTTCTGGACCGACCCGCTGATGTATCAGGGCGGCTCCGACGCCAGCCTCGGGCCGCGCCAGCCTGTCCACGCCCGCAGCGAGGAGCACGGCGTCGATTTCGAGGCCGAGATCGCGGTGGTGACCGGCGACGTCCCGATGGGCGTCTCGGCGGCCGAGGGGCTCGGTCATATCCGGCTCGTCATGCTCGTCAACGACGTGAGCCTGCGGAATCTGATTGCGAGCGAACTGGCGAAAGGCTTTGGTTTCGTTCAGTCGAAGCCGGCCTCCGCCTTCTCGCCGGTCGCCGTCACGCCGGACGAACTCGGCGAGGCCTGGCGCGGCGGCAAGCTGCATCTGCCGCTGCTCTCCTTCCTGAACGGCAAGCCCTTCGGCCGGCCCGACGCCGGCGTCGACATGACCTTCGATTTCGGCGCGCTGATCGCTCATGCCGCGAGGACGCGCGCGCTTTCGGCCGGCACGATCATCGGCTCGGGCACGGTCTCCAACCGCGACCCGGACGGCTCGCCCGGCAGGCCGCTGGCGGAAGGCGGTCTCGGCTACGCCTGCATCGCCGAACAGCGCATGGTCGAGACCATCCGGACGGGTGCGCCCGCGACGCCCTTCCTGCGCTTCGGCGACAGCGTCCGCATCGAGATGAAGGACGCGACCGGCCATTCCATCTTCGGCGCGATCGAACAGGACATCCTGCCTCATGCAAAGTAACGCTGCGGACAAGCCAGCCTTCGCCTCGAGCGCCGATCTCGGCGAGAAGACGATCTCGTTCGACGAGATCGGCAAGGGCGTCTACGCCTACACCGCCGAGGGCGACCCCAACACGGGCGTCGTCATCGGCGACGACAGCGTGCTCGTCTTCGATGCGCAGGCGACGCCGAAAATGGCGCAGACGGTGATCGACCGCGTCCGCGCCGTCACCGACAAGCCGATCCGCCATGTCGTGCTGTCGCATTATCACGCCGTGCGCGTGCTCGGCGCGCCGGCCTATGGCGCAGCTGAGATCATCTGCTCGGACGCGGCGCGCGACATGATCGTCGAGCGCGGCGAGGAGGACAAGGCGAGCGAGATCGGCCGCTTTCCGCGCCTGTTCCAGGGCGCGGACTCGATCCGCCCCGGCCTGACCTGGCCGACCACGACCTTCTCCGAGGATTGCTCGCTTTGGCTGGGCTCGCGCGAGGTCAGGCTGATGTCGCTCGGCCGGGGCCACACCGCCGGCGACATCGTCGCCTGGATCCCCGACGCGAACGTCTCCTTCGCCGGCGACCTCGTCGAATACGGGGCGACGCCCTATTGCGGCGACGCCCATTTCGGCGACTGGCCCGACACGCTCGACAATCTTTCAGCGCTTGGCTCGGTCGCGATGGCGCCCGGACGCGGCGCGGCGCTGGTCGGCGAGGCGATGGTCGCGGACGGCGTCAACGGCACGCGCGCCTTCCTCAGCGACCTTTTCGAGGCGGTGAAGCAGAATGTCGCGGCGGGGCGCTCGCTGCGCGAAACCTTCGAGCGCGTCCATGCCAGCCTGAAGCCGTCCTATGGCGACTGGGTCATCTTCGAGCACTGCCTGCCCTTCAACGTCAGCCGCGCCTATGACGAGGCGAACGGTCTGGACCATCCGCGCATCTGGACGGACGAGCGCGACCGGCAGATGTGGGCGGAACTGCGGGGGTAGGAAACCCGATGCAGCGCCAGTTCGCCTATCGCCGCTCGCCCGACCAGGACGCAGCCGGCCCCGCGCATCACCCCGTGGTCATCGTCGGCGCAGGCCCCGTCGGGCTCACGCTGGCGCTCGACCTCGCCCGCCGCGCCGTCCCGGTCGTGCTGATCGACGACAGCGACCGCATCGGCGAGGGCTCGCGCGCGATCTGCTTCTCCAAGCGCACGCTCGAGATCTTCGACCGGCTCGGTCTTGCCGGGGCGATGGTCGAAAAGGGCGTGACCTGGCGCAGGGGGCGTGTCTTTCACGGGCGGGACGAACTCTATGACTTCGACCTGCTGCCGGAGGAGGGCCACAAGCAGCCGGCCTTCATCAACCTCCAGCAGTACTATGTCGAGGCCGGGCTGGCCGAGGCCGTGCGCGCCGAACCGCTGGTCGATCTGCGCTGGTCGAACCGGCTGGCGGCCATCGCGCCGCGCGATGACGGCGCGCTGCTGACCATCGCCACGCCCGATGGCGACTATCGCATCGAGGCGGACTGGATCGTCGCCTGCGACGGGGCGCGCTCGCCGACGCGGGCCATGCTCGGGCTCGACTTCCGGGGCGAGGCGTTCGAGGACCAGTTCCTCATCGCCGATGTCAGGATGCAGGCCGCCTTTCCGACCGAACGCTGGTTCTGGTTCGCGCCACCCTTCCATGCCGGCCAGTCGGCGCTGCTGCACAAGCAGCCGGACGACATCTGGCGCATCGACCTGCAACTCTCGCCCGACGCCGACGCCGACCATGAACGCCAGCCCGGAATCGTCGCGCCCCGCATCGCGCAGATGCTCGGCCATGACGATTTTTCGCTGGAATGGGTCTCGGTCTATCGCTTCCAGTGCCGCAGGCTCGACGGCTTCGTGCATGGCCGCGTCATCTTCGCCGGCGACGCCGCCCATCAGGTCTCGCCCTTCGGCGCGCGCGGGGCCAATTCCGGCATCCAGGACGCCGACAATCTCGGCTGGAAGCTGGCGCTGGTCGTCAGCGGCGACAGCCCCGCCTCGCTGATCGACAGCTATGGGTCCGAGCGGGTCGCGGCGGCGGACGACAACATTCTCAACTCGACCCGGGCCACCGATTTCATCGCGCCGCGTTCGCCGGGCGAGCGCGTCCTGCGCGACGCGGCGCTGGCGCTGGCGGGCAAGGTCGATTTCGCGCGGCGCTTCGTCAATTAGGGCCGCCTCTCGCTGCCGGCCGCCTATGCCGACTCGGCCCTGTCCACGCCGGACGCGCCCGCCGAGCGCTGGAACGGCGGCGTCGCCCCGGGCGAAGCCTTTCTCGACGCGCCGCTGGCGGCCTTGCCGGGGCGGCCCGCCTGGCTCAGCGAAACCCTGCGCGACGGCGCGCCGGTGCTGCTGTCCCACGGCGTCGACGCCGGCCGCCTCGCTCCGGCCGGCGTGCGCGCCGTCACGACCGACGCCACGCAGTCCGGCGACATGGCCTCGCGCCGCTACGATCTGTCGCCCGGCGCGGCGGTTCTGCTGCGGCCCGACGGGCATGTCGCGGCCCGCTTCCGGCGCCCGGACCAGGCGCGGCTCGCCGCCGCGCTGGCGAAACTCGAAGGGCGGACCGCGTGAACGACGACGACAGGCTGGCGACCCGCGCCCGGTTCGACGATCCCGACGCCGCCTACCGGCTGATCGCGCTCGCCCACCGCGACCTCGAAGCCGGCCAGAGCGCCGCGCTCAACGCCAGGCTCGTGCTGATTCTCGCCAACCAGATCGGCGAGATCGAGACACTGCGCGAGGCCTTGGCGCTGGCCCGCGAGGCGGGCTAAGTCTGTCTCGACCACGCCGAGGACCGTCGCGCCCATGCCCGAGACCGCGCCCTTCTATTCCAGCACGCCGCCGCTCGCCTTCTTCATCTGGGGGCCGGCGCTGGTGATGGTCCTGTTCTGGCTCGTCGGCTTCTGGGCCGGCAGGCTCGGCGTCGCCCGCTTCCTCGAGAATGACTGGAACGGCTTCACGGTCGCCGATGTCGAGAAGCTGTTCGCGGCCTATGGCGAGGAGCGGCGCCGGATCTACCGCCTGCGCGTGCTGCCGGCCGACGCCGCCGTCGGCTTCACCTACGCCATCGTCGGCGCGATGCTGGCGGCGGGGCTGGCGATGCGCGGGCAGCCCTGGTGGGTGGCGGCGCTCTGTGGCGGCGGCTGGCTGTTCGGCGGCCTCTGCGACGTCGCCGAGAACCTGTTCGTGGCGCGCCTGCTCGACAAATACCCCAAGGTCGAGCCCGGCGACGTCGCCATGGCCTCGGGCTTCACCCGGCTGAAGCTGGTCCTGTTCGTTGCCGGGGTCATCGGCGCGCTCGCGGCGGCTTATCTGGCGTTCAAGCCGCTGGCGGCGTAGGATTGTCCGCGAGCCAGCCGGAGCGGGTCCGGCGCAGATGGGCCGCCGCGACTGGCGGATGGCCGATCGTCGCTGCATCGGTGGGCGCCGCCGGCGTGAAGCCGAGCCTCTCGGCCAGCCGCAGCGACGCGGCGTTGTCCGGATGCGTGACGATGCCGATCGCAGCCAGCGCCAGCGTCTCGAAGCCATGGCGCACGAGCCGGCTCGCCGCCTCCAGGGCGTAGCCCCGGCCCCAGTGGCGCGCCGCGAAACGATAGCTCAGCTGCACGTCCTCCCCGTCGGGCCCGTCGGGGATCAGGCCGACATAGCCGAGCGCATCGCCGGCCGCGTCCCTGCGCAGGACGGTCCAGTAGCCCAGGCCTCGATCCAGATGCGCGAAGCTGCGCGCCGCGACCGCCTCGCGCCCCATCGCCGGGTCTCCCGGCGCGGCGATATGGGCCATCACGGCCGGGTCGGCGTTCAGCGCCATCACGGCGTCGAGGTCGGCCGGCGTGCGCGGCCGCAGGACCAGCCGTTCCGTCTCCAGCGTCGCAAGTCCGGCCTTCGTCATGGCGGCGTCCATTCCGCGTTTCGGCGGCACTGGCGCGTCGCCGCGCGCCATCCCATATCCGCGCGGTCGCCGTTCGGGAATGCCTCAGGAGACCGACCATGCCATTCCGCCGCCGCGCGCTCGTCGCCCTTGCCCTCGTCCTCGGCCTCGCTGGGGGAACGGCTGCGACGGCGCAGGAAGACCTGATCTTCAAGAAATCGACGGTCTGGAAGTTCCTGACGCCCGACGACAAGCTCGCCGTCTATGGCGTCGACGATCCGGTGATCGAGGGCGTCGCCTGCCACTACACCGTGCCCGAGAAGGGCGGCGTCGCCGGCGCCTTCGGCCTCGCCGAGGAAGTCTCCGACATCTCGCTCGCCTGTCGCCAGGTCGGCCCGATCGGCATCAAGACGAAGTTCGAGCAGGGCGACGTCGTCTTCCGCGAGCGCCGCTCGCTGATCTGGAAGAAGATGCAGATCGTGCGCGGCTGCGACGCCAGGCGCAACGTGCTGATCTACATGGTCTACACCGACCGCCTGATCGACGGCTCGCCGAAGAATTCGACCTCCAGCGTGCCGATCATGCCCTGGGGCGGCGCCGAGCCGGTGAAATGCGGCGACTGGGTGAGGTGAGGGCCGCCGCCGGGCGGCGATGGGGCGGGCCGGCTCACTCGCCGCAGGTGATGACCAGCGGCTGCTCCGGCGGGGCGGACGACGTCTTCGCCTTCGAGACCGAGCCGGTGAAATCCTCGCGGCTGGCGAGCCCGAATGCGCTCGCGCGGGCGAAGCCCTTGGATTCGCACCAGGCGTTGGCGACGATCCGGCCGCATTCCGATTTCGACGAAATGCAGTCGGCGACGCCGTAACCGTCGCCGGCCGGAATCAGGAAGGTGCGCTGGTCGCTCGGCGCCGCCTTGGTTTTTGTCGTGGGCAGGATCGCGAGCGACAGGCCGCCGCCGATGATTCCAAGCAGGCCGACGAGGGCGATGGCGCGGCGCATGTGGGAGTGTTCCTGAAGGCGAAGGTCGGGCGCGAAACCCGCCCGACTCAGGATGGTTCCGAGTCGGTTAAAATTCCATGAAACGCCGGCCGCATGCTGCGGCGCAGCAGAAGGGCTGCCCTCTTGACGCAAAGCCCGGGCGCAGGCAAGCACAATCGCATGACGCGAGCCGCCAACCTGATCTGTCGGATTTGCCGCTAGCTTTCGCTGGCCGGCTGCTCACGTCCTCGTCCGAAAAGACCTGACAACAGCGCCCCGGCCAGCGGCCGTGATATGCCTTTTGCCGTCTTTGCAGGACCTGCCCGATGTCGCCGACCTTGAGGCTCTACAACACGCTGACGCGGACGAAGGAGGCTTTCGCCCCCATCGATCCCGCAAACGTCCGCATGTATGTCTGCGGCCCGACGGTCTACGACTACGCGCATATCGGCAACGCCCGCCCGGTCATCGTCTTCGACGTGCTCTACCGGCTGCTGCGGCATCTCTACGGGGCGGATCACGTCACCTACGCCCGCAACCTCACCGACGTCGACGACAAGATCAACGCCCGCGCCGCCCGCGATTTTCCGGGACTGCCGCTGAACGAGGCGATCGGGAAGGTCACGCAGAGCACGACGGCGCAGTTCCACCGGGACATCGCCGCGCTGGGCTGCCTGCCGCCGGACGCCGAGCCGCGCGCCACCGGCCACATCGCGGAAATGCAGGCGATCATCCATCGCCTGATCGCGCGCGGCGTGGCCTATGTCGCCGAGGAGCATGTGCTCTTCCATGTCCCGGCGGTCGCGCATCTCAAAAACGCGCCTGGCTACGGCGCGCTGGCGCGCCGTCCGCTCGACGAGATGATCGCGGGAGCACGAGTGGATGTCGCGCCCTACAAGCGCGATCCGATGGATTTCGTGCTCTGGAAGCCGAGCCGGGACGGCGTCGATCCCGGCTGGGATTGGCCGGCGGGCGCGCCCGAGGGGATTACGGTCCCGGGTCGGCCGGGCTGGC
>JAKFWE010000509.1 GCA_021732895.1 Allobosea sp.
ACACCGAGCCCAAGACCCTGTTCGTGCTGGAGTTCGTCGGGCAGTCGACGCGCCTTCCCGGCGCCGTCGCGCGATCCTCGGGCGGTCAGGTCGAGATCGACACCGCGCTCGGGCCAATCCGCGCGCCCGGCGGCTATCTCGCCGGCAGCCGCGTCGTCGCCGCGGTGCGCCCCGAAGCGATCATGCTCGGCGAGGGGCCGGCGGCGGAGTTCAACACCGTCAAGGCGACGCTTGCCGACATCGTCTATCTCGGCGCCAGGACGCAGCTCCATTTCCGGGGCCCGGGGCAGGAGGAAGCCATTCAGGTCGATCTGGCGCGGCTGCCTCAAGGCGGGCTCGCCGCCGGGGCCGAGCTTTCATTGCGCTGGCGCATCTCCGACACCATGCTGTTTCCGGCGCCATGAGCACGCTCTCCCTGCGAAGCGCGAGCGCCCCGGCCGGCCGCCGCTTCGAGATCGATCCACGCTTCGTCATGGCGTTGCCCGGCCTGGCCTTCATGGGGCTGGTCTTCGCCTTCCCGCTCGGCCTGCTGATGTCGAAGAGCGTCATCGGGCCGGACGGGTTCTCGCTCGCCGGCTATGGCCGCATCCTCGGCGACGCCTATTATCGCGGCGTCATCTGGGACTCGCTGACGCTCGCGCTGCGCGTCACGCTGATCACGCTCGTGCTCGGCTACCCCGCCGCCTATGCGCTGTCGCGGGCGAAGGGCGCCTTCCAGATCATGCTGTTCGCGCTCGTCTTCCTGCCGCTGACGGTCAGCATCATCGTCAAGACCTTCGGGCTGACCATCATCTTCAGGCGCGAGGGCATCCTCAACTGGCTCCTGCTGAAGACCGGCCTGGTCGATGCGCCCATCCGCTTCGTCTTCACCGAGCTGAGCCTGCTGATCGGCATGGTCAACGTCTTCCTGCCCTTCCTGATCCTGCCGCTCTATTCGGTGATGCGCATGCTCGATCAGCGCTATCTCGACGCCGCGGCGACGCTCGGCGCCTCGCCCTTCGACAGCTTCCGCCGCGTCTTCCTGCCCCTGACCATGCCGGGCGTGATCGCCGGCTCCTCGATCGTGTTCGCGCTCTCGGTCGCGGCCTATGTCACGCCCGGCCTGCTGATCGGCGAACGCTACATGACGATGTCGATGGTGATGGCGAAGGCCTTCCTGAATTTCCGCGACTACCAGCTCGGCTCAGCCATGGCCTGCATCATGCTCGTGATCGCGCTGGCGATCGTCTTCCTCTCGAGCTTCCTGACCCGCAACCTCGACCCGAAGGGGCGCTGACGATGGCCGCTCTGTCGCGCTCCTTCGCCGGGCTGATGCTGGCGCTGGTGCTGCTGTTCCTGCTGCTGCCGATCGCGATCGTGATCCCGATCGCGTTTTCGCCTTCGGCCGTGTTCTCCTTTCCGCCGACGGGGTTCTCGCTGCGCTGGTTCGAGAACATCCGCAACGCCGACGGCATTCTGCGCGCGCTCTGGCTCTCGACGCAGATCGCCGCGCTCTCGACCGCGATCTCGCTGGTGCTCGGCACGCTCTGCGCCATCGCCATCGTGCGCGGCGCGGTCCCCGGCGCGCGGCTGATCTCGACCTTCATGATCTCGCCGCTGATGATCCCCGGCCTCGTGCTCGGCATCGCCTTCCTGCACGCGGCGCGCGAGATTGGCCTGCGCGACGGCTATGTGCCGCTGCTGCTGGCGCATGTCGTCGTGACCATGCCTTTCATCATGCGCACCGTGCTGGCGAGCCTCTCTCTGTTCGACTTCACCATGGTCGATGCGGCCCGTATGCTCGGCTGCTCCTATCCGGCCGCGCTGTGGCGCGCGCTCGTGCCCAACATCCTGCCGGGCTTTGTCTCCGGCGCGCTCTTCGCCTTCATCGTCTCCTTCGACAACTACCCGGTCTCGATCTTCCTCGTCGACGTTCACACCAAGACGCTGCCGATCCAGCTCCTGAACCAGCTCGAAATGTCGCCCGACCCGACGCTGGCCGCCGTCGCGACCGTGATGATCGTGCTGACCGTCGCGGCGCTGTTCATCTGCGACCGGCTGGTGGGGCTGCGGCGGATGGCGGCTGTCTGACGGAAAGGGAACCATGACGGCTGATCACCTGATCGTCGCGCTGGGCGACCGGCGCTATCGCGTCGAGCGTCCCGGCTTCCCCGTGGTAGGCTTTCACGCGCAAGGCCGTGGCCGCAGTGGACGCCGTGGCTTCCCTACCGGCTTCCCCGTGGTAGGCTAAGCGCGGCATAGGCCGTTGCCCGGCCGCTCGGGAACTGATGGCGATGGCCGATACGGGCGCCGACGCCTCGACCATAGCTGAGCGCCAATGTCCCGAAGCCTTCGCCGCAGCAGCGAAGGCGGCAGCGGGGGCCCTCAGCCCAGAGCATGATCGTCATTCCACAGCGTTCTGGCCAGCAACTCGATCGGAAGGCTGCTGATGTAGCGATCATGCCCGGCATCTTCATCGCCGCCATGTTCATGGCGGCGCCCTATGTCGTCGCCCGCACGGGTTATCGGCTGGCCGTTCTGCACGTCAGGACCCTGATCGGAAAACGAACCGATATGAGAAAAACCATGTTGTCCTTCGATAAAATCATACAAGTATTTCAATCAGACAAGTGTTCGTAGGCTTATCTTGACTGGCGCGCCATTTCTTCAGTGAAAGCTAGACCCACCTAGGCGAGGGCGCTGCTTGCTTGTCCAGGAAAGCGCCGGATCGGCGCGGTTCTCGGCGCCGAGCGATCAAATGCGATCCCGGTGGTCCGTGCGGGCCTGACTTCCGTCTCGCCACAGCGGATCCCATCTCCTCCGGCCCCGCCCCAATCGGGACCCTTGAGAGCAGCGCGAACGGGGTCGTTTCACGATCGTGAGGCGACTGACGATCGCCTTGCGACGCGTCAGGCGCGGCGCGCCTCGTCATCGCGAGCGCGTCGATCCGGGGCATGTCGGGCCCGCGGTACCGGACGGCTTCGCTGGCCCGCCATGGCGGATCGTGAAGGCTCAGGCCGACAGCGCTTCTTTCGCGGCCGAGACCTGCCAGCCCTGCAACTCGCGCCAGTTCGGCTCCAGCGCCGCGAAGCGCGCGAGAGCGAAGCTCGAAATGTCGGCGAAGCCGCAGGCGCCGTCGATCACGAGATCGCGGATGGCCCGGCCGCTCGCCGGCGACAGGCCGAAGCCGACGCTGGACAAGGTCGCGACGACCACGTTCGCCTGCGACGTCAGCCGGTCGATCACCGGGCGGCCGTCGGGCGTGTTCTCGATCACGCCGGCCCAGGACCGGATGATCCGGGCATGGGCGGCCTTCGGAAAAAGCCGGGCAAGGCGCTTGCCGATAGGCAGCATCAGCGGCGTGGTCGGTTTCGCCGGCGTGCCTTCCTCCGCCAGGCTGAGCCATTCATGCGGGCCGCCGCCATAGGCGAGGTTGCCGCGCAGGGTTTGGCGCCCGTAGAGGCCGTTTCCATCGACGCCGCCGATCGGCATCAGCGGCAGCGGCTCGGTCACGATCATCTCGCAGCGCGCCGATTGCACCGGCGTCTCCTGCCCGAGCAGGGCCGAGAGCCGCCCGGTCTGCGGGCCGGCGGCGAGCACCAGGCTGTCGCAGCCGATCGGGCCGCGATCGGTCTCGACGGCGACGACGCGTCCACCTTGCGACCGGAAGCCCGTGACCGTCACATGCTGGAGAACGCGCCCGCCATGATCCTGCATCGCCCAGGCGTAGCCCTGCAGCGTACGGTGCGGATTGGCGTGACCGCCGAACCTGTAGTGGTAGCCGCCGACGATGGTGTCGCCCGCCAGCGGCACGAGCTCCTTCGCCTGTCTGACGTCGAGCACGTCCGACGCGCAGCCCTGCCTCTCGGCGTTGCGCAAGGCGCGGCCGTAGAGCGCCATTTGCCGCTCGCTCGCCGCGAGGCGGATCCGCCCGCCCCTGAACTCGGTCGGATAGCCGAGCAGTTCGTCCATGATCGGCCAGAGCCGCTGCTCCTCGACGAAGAGCGGCGAGTGGTGATGCGAGCAGCCGCCGCCGTTGCGGCCGGAGGCCTCCCAGCCGATCAGCCCCTTGTCCAGCACAAGCACGTCGACGCCGTCGCGCGCCAGCCACCAGCCGGCGGACAATCCGGTGACCCCGCCGCCGACAATGACGACCGATGCGCCCTTGATCTCGCTCATGGCTGCGCTCATTCGCTCGCGGCCGGTCCAGCCGCGTCGTTCGTCGCGACGGTGTAGAGCGCCGGCGCCTCCCAGAAGGGGCGCCACTGCGCAGGCATGCCGAACCAGGTGTCCCAGTGCTCGGACTGCGCCGGCGCCTCCGGCGCCTGCGCCGTCATCGCGAGCGACAACGGCCGCGTCGGGGCGCGGTAGCCGGCGAGCGCGATGGCGGAGAGCGGCCGCGCCGAGGCGAGCGCCAGAAGCGCCGCGACCTGCTCGCGGCAGCGGCGGCCCTGGCAGGCGCCCATGCCGGCTCGCGTCAGGCGCTTGACCTGATCGGGGTTGGGCGGACCATCGCCCAGCAACGCCGCAAGCGAGCGGTCGTTGCGGCGCTCGTCCCGCCAGTCGAGATAGCGCGGCGGCCGGACTTCGAGGATTTCACGGGCCGAGACCTCCTCGCACTGGCAGACATGGAACCCGGCGCGCGCCTCGATGACGCTCGCGCGGACCCAGGCGAGACGATATTCAGATATGTCGCATTCCGGCGCCGGCGCCAGCGGCGCCTGATCTTCCGCCGGAAGCGTGCCGAGCGCCGCGACGGCGCGCTCCGCCTCCGCTTCGCAGACGGCGCGGTCGCGCGTCTTGGCCGTCCAGATCCCGGCGCAGTCGCCGATCGCGTAGACATTCGCCACGCTGCTGCGCTGATGCCTGTCGAGCACGGGAGCAAAGCCGCCGCGATCGCCCTGAAAGGCCACCTTGCAGCCGGCGGCGTCGAGCAGGTCGATGACCGGCGTGGCGCCGACTGCGAGCACGATGCCGTCGCAGGCGATGGCGCGCTCCTCGCCCAGGGGTTTGCCGGCCTCGTCGAGCCCGGCGACCAGCGCCGCCTCCACGCCGTCGCGCCCGACGGCCTCGCGCACGACATGACGGCTCAACACCTCCGCGCCGCCCTCGCGCAGGGTTGCGAGGAGCGCCGGGTCGCCGATGGCCTCGGGAGCCTGCTCGACGATCGCCGCGATCGCGACGCCCGTCTCGCGCAGGGCGAGAGCCGTCAGCAGAGCGTCGGTGCCGGAGCCGAGCACGACGACCTGGCGCGGCCCCAGCGCGCCGTAGCGCACGGCAAGGCTGAGCGCGGCGGTCGCGCCCATCACGCCGGGCTTCTCCCAGCCGGGGAAGCCGAGGCCCATGTCGCGCCGGCCGCAGGCGAGGATCACATGCCGCGCCCGCACCAGAAGGCCGCGCTCCTCATCGGCGAGGCCGGCGACGAGACCCGGCATCCAGCCGAGCGCCGGGCCGTTCGCGTAAAGCCCCCAGCAGGCGGTCGCGAGCCTGACGTCGACGCCGGCCTCGAACGCCTCGGCGATGCGCGGCTCCGAGGCGACGAAGGCCTCCATCATGGCGTTGCGGTTGCGGGCGTTGGCCGCCATGCCCTGGCCGAAATGCAGCGGAACCTCGTCGCCCATCGTCGTGAAGGAGACCGGATTCTCGTCGACCAGCATGACGCCGAACCCCCGCGCCGCGGCCCCGATCGCCGCCGCGAGCCCTGCTGGCCCGCCGCCGACGACGAGGACGTCGACCGTCTCGTCGATGACCAGCGGCTTGCCCGTGACGGATTTCGGATCCGGGGCGGGAATGGTCATGGAGCGCGCCCTCCAAGGACGGCGTTCGGTCGCCGCGGCGACGACGGTGGCGGCAGGCCGGATTGCGACATTGGCTTCGGAGCGGGCATGGCGCGTCACAACACCTGGTCGAGGAAGGCGCGGGTCCGCGCCTCGCGCGGCGCCCCGAAGAACGCGGCCGGCGCGGCGTGCTCGACGATCACGCCGCCGTCGGTGAAATAGACCTGATCGGCGACCTCGCGGGCGAAACCCATCTCGTGAGTGACGAGGATGCAGGTCATGCCGTCAGTGGCGAGGTCCTGGATCGTCACCAGAACCTCTTTCTTGGTCTCGGGATCGAGCGCGGCGGTGACCTCGTCGAACAGCATCACCTTGGGGTTCATCGCCAGCGAGCGGGCGATCGCGACGCGCTGTTGCTGCCCCCCGGAGAGCTCGCCCGGATAGGCGTCGTGCTTGTGCCCGAGCCCGACCCTCGCGAGCAGTTTTCGCGCGCGCTCCTCGACCTCGGCCTTGTCCTGCTTCAGCACATGCAGCGGCGCCATCATGACGTTCTGCAGCGCAGTCTTGTGCGGGAAGAGGTTGTATTGCTGGAAGACGATGCCGACGTCGCGGCGCAAGGACAGCTTGTCGAGCGCCGGATCGGCGACCTGCCGTCCGGCGACCGTGATCGAGCCCTTGCTGATCGGCGTCAACGCGTTGATGCAGCGCAGCAGCGTCGATTTGCCGGAGCCGGACGGGCCGATGATGCAGACGGTCTCGCCGCGCCGGACCGTCAGGCTGACATCCTTCAGCACCACGAAGGACCCGAACGCCTTCTCGACGCCCTCGACCACGACGACGGGCTCGCCCAGGTGATGCTTGCCGGCCATCGCGTCAGGCTTTCACGTTGAAGCGGCGTTCGAGCACGAGCGTCGCCCGCGCGATCGGGTAGCAATAGGCGAAGAACAGCAGGAGCAGCATCAGATACATCGGGATCATCAGCTCCGGCCGGCTCTCGGCGACCAGCGCGGCGCGGGTGATCGTCAGCCCGTCCTGGATGCCGACGACCGAGATCAGCGTGGTCGCCATGGTGAGGATCGCGTAGAGGTTCATCCAGGGCGGGATCATCCGCTTGAACGCCTGCGGCAGGATGATCATCCACATCGTCTGCCTGCGGGTGAAGGCGAGCGCCTCGGCCGATTCCCACTGGCCCGACGGGATCGAACGGATGCCGCCGCGCACGATCTCGGAGACATTGGCCGCGACCGGGAGCGCCAGCCCGATGATCGCCTTGACCCAGGCCGGGAAGGCGATGGTCAGGCCCAGCACCCTGAACTCGAAGGGCAGCAGGAACATCGCGTAGAACAGCAGCACCAGCCACGGCGCATTGCGGAAGAACTGCGTCAGGCCCCAGGCCGCCGTGCGGACGGGCGCGACCAGCGAGACCTGCGCGATGCCGACGAGCAGGCCGACGATGGTGCCCAGCGCCATG
The DNA here is from genome assembly GCA_021732895.1 of Allobosea sp. Taxonomy (GTDB): domain Bacteria; phylum Pseudomonadota; class Alphaproteobacteria; order Rhizobiales; family Beijerinckiaceae; genus Allobosea. The sequence goes on from JAKFWE010000509.1 coordinate 7,228, forward strand.
GCGAGGAAGCTGATCAGGATGTTGAACAGGAAGCCCTGGAAGATCAGCGGCGCCCAGCGCAGCAGCACGGTGACGGCGCTCTCGCCGGCGGGCCGCGCCGTGACCTGCGCGATGGCGAGCGAGGCGCCGAACAGGATGGCGAAACAGGCCAGCGTCGCGCCGCCGAGCAGGACGGGCGCGGCCAGGCCGGCCGGGCCGATCGCGGCCGGCGCGCGGAACGGCAGCAGCACGGGCAGATCGCTCGCGCCCCTCATGCCGAATAGCCGGGGATGCGCATCGCCTTCTCCCAGCGCCCCATCACGAAGACCAGCACGCCGACGAGCAGCACATAGGTGACCAGAAGCACGTTCATCATCTCGCGGACGTTGAAGCTTTCAGACCAGATCTGCGAGGCGGCGTAGAGCAGTTCCGGCACGCCGATGGCGTAGGCGAGCGTCGTCGTCTTCACCAGATTGACGAGGTTGTTGTTGAGCGCCGGCAGGCAGATGCGGAAGGCGAGCGGCAGCACGACATGGAGGTAGAGCTGGAAGCGCGTGTAGCCGAGTGATTCAGCCGCCTCGACCGTGGTCGCGGGCACCGCCTCGACGCCGGCCCGGAAGATCTCGACATTGAAGGCCCCGGCGAAGAGCGAGAACGCGATGATGGCCCAGCCGGTCCCGGAGACCAGCGGCGACAGCCCGCCGAACCCGTCCGCGACGCGCGGCAACAGGGCGCCGACGGCGAAATAGAAAAAGGAGAGCTGGACCAGCGGCGGCGTGTTGCGGAAAAACTGGACATAGGCCCGCACGACGAGCCGGCCGAACCGCGACTGGCCTCCGGCCAGCCAGAC